>QNZU01000077.1 GCA_003978405.1 Sulfurospirillum sp. | reverse complement strand
AATTTGGATTTTTTATGATTGGTTCTATAAAATCTTTGATGGAAAAAGCTACCTAATTTGGCTAATTCCACTCTCAATTTTGATCTTGGGATTACAACAGATTTTTGAAAACTATTCAAATAGGGTTGAACTATACAAAGATATGTCTGTTTCTAAAGTACTAAGTTCCATCAGTACTGTAACAACTCAACTCTCATCTAGATATTTCTTTGGAATGAATGGACTAGTGATTGGTAAGATCTTCTCAGATTTTTTAGGAATTTTATATTTAGTATATGCTCATATGAAAAAAAGTACACTTCATTTTGAAGATTTATCCAAAAGAAGATTAACATTCAATCTAAAAAAGCACGATCATTTCCCAAAATTTCAAACAGGTTCTACACTTATAAACTATCTATCTCAAAATTTGCCTATATTTTTATTTCCTATTCTTTTTTCATCCGAAGCTGTGGGCTATTATGCCTTGGCCTTTAGGATGCTCATGACTCCTACAACATTAATGACAAATGCAGTTAGAAATGTCTATTATCAAAAGGCATCTAAGATGTATGCAAAAAAAGAAAAAATATTGAGTCTATTTTTCAAGACAACAGTTGGTCTCATAAAAATATATGCACTTCCCTTTTTAGTAGTTCTATTTTTTGGTAAGGATATTTTTGCATTTTTGTTTGGAGTAGAGTGGGCAAAAGCTGGAGAGATTGCTCAGATTATGGTCATAGCATCTTTGTTCTCTTTTATCAATCCTCCTACTACTATGACATTTAATATACTAAATTTACAAAAAATGCAGTTATATATCCAGATCATCCAATTTATATTAAGAGTACTTGCTATATACATAGGATATTACATCTTTGATTCATACATCGTAGCAGTTGCTTTATATGTACTTGTAGCAGTGTTGATAAATGTATATTCTTTTTTATTGATACGAAAAAGATTATAATACCAAGAGATTTGCATTCTCATCAAAAGTTATACCAAAGCCAACACCGCCTTCGATAAATCCTTCTTTAAAATCTCTTTTAAATATTTTTCTAGCCAATTCTCCTGTGCAGTGAGTTGGGGCAATATATTTTGTCTTTGTTTGTCTGAAAGTATCTATCAATTTAACGATATCATCTTCTGAGTTATCTGCTAAGTGAAAACCACCCATAATGAGTAAAATATCTTTATTAAAATATTCATAAATCGATTGACTTATTTCACCAACACCACTGTGTGCACAGCCAAAGATGATTATTAGTCCATCTTTGGTGTCTAATATGTTTTTCCTAGCTCCACTAGAGTATATATCTGGTAATATTTGTGTTATTTTATCCTCAATCACTATGACATCTTGGATGAGAGTTTTGTGATCTTTGATGAAATTTTTTGAAAGGTGTTTTGTTACATATAACTTAATATTTGGATTTTCTTCTATGATAGAGTCAAGACCACCTATATGATCCCAATGACCATGAGATATAAAAATAGTATCAAGTTTTTTGGGATCTAATTTTTTTGATTTCATATTTTTTAACAATACTCTTCCATTACTTCCACTATCAAAGAGTATTGTATGCTCATTTGTTTCTAATAACGCACTAAACCCCCACAATGAAGTACAGCTATTATGGTTTGAATAGGGGATATTGTCAAAAATGGTATATATTTTAATATCTTTAGCTTTCACAAGTTCTCAATAATTTTTATTTATAAAATTGTACCCTGAAGTAACATCATGAGCAGATATACTTAAAATTGTACAAATCTATTTTACATATCTTTATTTATTTCGATATTATATCTAATAGATCATGAAATACTAAGTGAATATAAAAAGGAAGACCTAATGTCGATTGATATGAGTGAAAAAGAGTTCTACGAGAAATTATGGTTTAGATCGTCTATGATTTTTACTGAAGAAGAGAAAGAGAAGATCATGAGTGTTAGAATCGCTGTTATTGGTGTGGGTGGTACTGGTGGTATTGCATCCGAACAGTTGGTTAGAAGTGGCGTCAAAAACTTAACGCTAGTTGATCCTGATATCTTTGAGATGACAAATATCAATAGACAGCACTTTTGCACTATCTCGACAATCGGTCAAAAAAAGGTAGAAGCTGGCAAAAAAAGACTTTTGGATGTAAATCCATTTTGTAATATCAAAACTTATCCAGAGGGTATAAATAAAGAAAATGCCCAAGAGATTGTAAAAGATGTAGATATCATCATTGATGCTTCTGATAATAAAGCAGCACACTATCCGCTACATAGATTTGCTAAACAATACAGAGTACCGGTGATCTCCAGAGCTCATACAATTCCACAGTTTACTTTTGGAGCAAAAGCAAATTTATGGGATTATAGAGATGAAAATGTCAGTACTAGAGAAGAGGATGAAAACTCTCCAACTGCTTCAATGTCTCTTGAAGAGATTACAGAAGATGATTTTAAAGCAAAAGACAAGAGCGTGCATGAAGAGTTTAACAGGATTTACAGTAAATTGTTCAAATCAAAATATGCACATAAATTGCTTCTAAGTGAAAATGAACCTCCAGAAGGATTTTTTGAGGATTATGCAAAAGGAAGAGAGTGTTTGGTTCAAGGGACAAACTGGGGACCAGCCGTTACGATAACTGGTGCATTTTTCGCTATAAAGGCTATTGAAATAGCAATCGGTGCAAAAGATATATTTCTTGGACCAATTTCAATCAAGGGAAATTCGGCTTTTCCAGCAGTCATAGATCAAAAGGAGATCAAGTAATCATATGAAAATAGCAATTCACTACACTACTGAGAGGGTAGAAGACTCATATGCCCCTAAATGGATAGAGTATTGTCAAAATAACAATATTGATTATGAAATAGTGAATTGCTATGATAGTGATATCATAGAGAAATTAAAGGGCTTTGATGC
>QNZU01000098.1 GCA_003978405.1 Sulfurospirillum sp. | reverse complement strand
CTATATCCTGTATTTGGATTGTTATCAGCATCTATAAATACACCCATAGCTCTTACATTTCCATTTGCTATATTTTCATCTGCTACTTTAAATGAGAGTAAATTTCCATCATCTGTGATAAAAAAATCCTCTGCAAGTGGTTGAACTCCTGTCCAGTTTGCTTTTGTGAATTTTCCTACTGTTGGGATGATTGGCTCTTTAAGATTTGTTATATTATCTCGATCAACACTTGAACCACAGCCACCTAATACCAAACCTAGCGACAAACTAAGTAAAACTAAATTATATTTATTCATAATAAGTTACCTTTATTTTACTTTATGTAAATATCCTATTGAAAACTGCAATTTAAATCAATTTAGAATTTAATTAGTTGTATTTGGTACCAATAATATTTGTGTAGTGTTTAGAGGAGTAACAGTTATTTTATTTTCTAGAAAAAGGTAGTTAATTAGCTATGAGATATTTGAAGTTAGATGCATTTTTTAGGGGGGATTGAGAGTTTAATCTCAATTTTGATTTTTATCAAATTCTTGGTTTAATATGTATAGATAGTAGGCTGTAAGCACTGCTATTATAGGGGTGATAGTATGCAGTATTCTTCCTATATCATATTTAATATCAGTTGCCATACCCAACATAAGTAAAAAGATCAATGTAAATACAATTGAGAACAACAAATCCATTTTAAAAACTATAAAAATATCTCTTATTTTATCTCTCATAAAAATAAGTGCTACTGCTAAAACCAGTAGCATTATCATAAATATGTTTTCAGGGATAACAGTAGTAACAATTAGTTTGGGTGTTAATGAAAAATTTAATAAGTTGCTCAAAAGACTATTTTTATCTAGTTGATTACTAAAACCTGAGATTGGAAATAGATACTTTCTATAAATCACATACATTACAAATGAGGCAAAGCTGATAATGGACATTTTAAGAAAATTGAAATTGTATGCTTTATATCTGTATTTTGAAAAAATAAACAATAAAAATGAAAATACTGTAAAAATAATACTTATGATCTCTCTTTGGAAAATGGAAATAATCAAGACGATACTAAAAAGAACAAGATTCTCTTTTTTTAGAGCATAGTATCCAAGTGATATGAAAAACCAGCCCCAAGCTTCAGTTAATCCAGTCAAAATAAATGACATAGTTCCAAAAGACAAAAAGCATAAAACTCCTGCAAATAGTGCCGGTAGCAGTGTTACTCTTCCTAATTCCATATCAAAAATTTCACTTACTAACAAAGCAGTCAGTATGAGTGCTGTATAGTCTGATAAAATAGATGCAAAATAGATTCTTTGATTTATATCCTCACCTGTAAATTCTATAGGAGCATTGTAAAAAAGTCCAGTTTGATAAAAAAGATGAGTGAGTATAGCATCGAATTGTCTATATATAAATGGACTTCCGGCAATATCTCTGTCAAATACCAAAGGGTGCTGTGCCATACGATGGTAACGGAAGATATCAAGCATATTCAAGCCAGGATCAAAATATCTATATGCGATATAAAAAAGTCCATAAGACAACAGAAGAAAAAATACAAATCTAAAAAATATCATTATCATTTTATTATTTAACATGGCTCTATTATTGCTAAATTTTTTCAAAAATAGTAATTTTTTAAATCGATATTAGTGATATTTTTGTATTAGTCACGATTGGTAACAACTTTTTATTTTATATTTTTTATCATATGAGGAGTAGTGAATTGTTTTTGCTTAGGTTGTTTGGAAGAAGGTGATACCTACTTCTTTGGTACCACAATCTCTAAAACCCCATCTTTGTAGTTACTTTTTAGATTCTGAGTGTCTGCATCTTTTGGAAGGGTTATCATCCTTAGGTAGCTTCCGCTAAATCTCTCTTTTTTGATAAAGTTTGAGCTCTTTTTCTCCTCCTCTTTTGAAGTTGTAGCAGTTACTTTCAAGACTCCGTCTTTAACCTTGATATCAACCTTACCATCTTTCGCTCCGGGTATATTTAGGCGAATTCTATAGCTTTTGCCCAAGTCCTCCAAATCCATCGCCGGTTCGTTTGCAAATGAGAGATCAAACTTTTTAAACTCATCATCTTGAAGCATCTTTCTGTGAAACTCTGCAAATATTTTGTCGATTTGTTGTTGCATTTTTTGCATCTGCTCAAAAGGGTTAAAAGTATCCTCTTTTGCATAGAGGTTTCCAAAGACCAAACTTACTCCAAGAAAAGAACTTAACAATAGTTTTTTCATTTCACACCTCCATTTTTTTTGTGAGATTATAAACTCAAAAATAGGATTTTTCAGCCACTTTGGTAGCAAAATAGAGTAAAATATCTCTATGAATATCTCAAAATCACTAATAACAAATATCGTTTCATTGCTACTTGTCCTCTTATCCTTTTTTCTACCTAGTGAGTGGCAAAAGCCTGCTCTTTATGCTGGACTTTTTGCACTCTCAGGAGCTATTACAAATCAGATAGCTATACATATGCTCTTTGAAAAAGTGCCGTTTTTTTACGGATCTGGGGTGATTGAGCTAAAATTTGAGGAGTTTAAAAAGGCTATAAAAAAGATGATAATGGAGCAGTTTTTCACAAAAGAGCAAATAGCTAAGTTTTTCCAAAAAGAAGAGGCTAAGATA
>QNZU01000036.1 GCA_003978405.1 Sulfurospirillum sp. | reverse complement strand
CTACCTTCAAAGAGAGCTTATCGATCTTAAAACTCTCATATACTTTACTGATGGCGAGGGTATATATCCAGATTTTATGCCACAAATCGAAACACTTTGGATCATGCCAAATGAAAAAAAGCCCCCTTTTGGAGAAGTTATATCTATCTGTATGGATTAGTACTGCTATTTTTTCATAACTGAATTTATAAGTTGTGGATAATACTTTAATACCCTTTTTTGTGCAATATAAGAACTGATATTTATGAGTCTTGGTAACTTCAGCAAAATCTTTTGCCCGGCACTTGTTTTACAAAAATCAGTAAATGCTTTAATCTCTTCACTACTTAGCTCATTGGCATAAATTTTCGTAAGCTCTGGCTTTAGTGCTTTAAAAGAGAGATATTTTGAGGCAAACTTCTCCACAACTTTTCTATTTGGCGAAAGAAGAGGATTTTGTGAAATCTGATCGGCTACTACATTTTTTATGATAAGATCGACATAACCGTTTTTGTTCATAACATCAAGCATATTTTTTGATAGTTCCAATTTGCTTGGAGTTTTTGCAAAAACTGCAACAGTAACAGTAAATAATATAAAATATCTCATCATTCCTCCTATTGGTACCATTGTAACAAAATATTATTAATCACTTAAAATAAAAGTTAAAAATGTTAAACTTATTGATATTTTTCTAAAAGGAGTTTGAAATGTTTAGAAAACTCATTCCTACTTTGGCTATCTGTATCACCTTTTCAAATGCAAATGATGCTTTTATAGCCCTAAAATATGGTCTTACTTCACTCAATCAAGATGGAATCGACCTGCACAACAACTCTTATGAAATAGACCTTACCATAAATCAAAACTTTCTTATCTATCCAAGATTGGGACTCTCATATATCAGTATAGACGAAAAAGGTGAGAGTGTCAGTGCTTTGACACAACTAGGTTTTGAAGGAGTTTATGATCTTCAAATAGGCTCGGATATTGTTCCCTATCTCTTTGGAGGTTTGGGATATGAAAATGTCTCAAACTCAAGAGAAGGATTTGATAGTCAGTTTTTCCTTGATGGTGGTATAGGAGCAAGATATCCTCTAACCGATACAATATCACTCCTAACAGAACTAAAAACACTCTATATTCTTGGTGGCAACGATCAAGATAGTGAACTTGCATGGTATATCGGTATCGGTTCATCGCTTGGTACCAGTTATGATGTTCCAAAAGATAGTGACGGGGATGGAGTATTTGACTATCAAGATCAATGTCCAAATACCCCTTATCAAGCTACCGTTGATGCAGCCGGTTGCCCGGTATCCTATAAAGAGGAGACAAATCTCATAGACAGTGATGGAGATGGAGTCTATGACAAAGATGACAAATGCCCAAATACACCACCAAGCTGTTCTATTGATATCAATGGCTGCCCTGTAAAAAGGATCGTTAAAGTAAAAAAATATAAGCCCGTTCCAACAAATTCAACAAAGATCAAAAGGGTTACAACCAAAACTTTAGAGGTTCACTTTGAGCCAAATTCAGCACAAATTACTTTTGATTCAAAACCAAAATTGAGTCAGTTTGCAGACTACATCAAAAAATATCCCAATGCAAAAATAGAGATTGTAGGATATACAGACACTTCTGGAGATAGATACAAAAATCAGATGCTTTCACTGCAAAGAGCACAAAGTGTAAAAAGACTTTTGGTACGATACGGGGTGCCATCCCAAAGAATAAAAGCTATCGGCAAAGGTGAGTTAAATCCTATTGCTTCAAATGATACTCCAGAGGGAAGAGCAAAAAACAGAAGAATCGAGGTAATAATAAAATGGTAGTAAAATCACTCACACCAAATCTATTGGTAGATGATGTTTCTCAAAGTATTGAGTTTTATACACAAAATCTTGAGTTTTCATTTGTAATGGGAGTTACAGATGAAAAACAACTCTTTTTAGAGTTTGACAAAAATCAAAAATTGGCTTTTGCCATCGTTGCAAAAGATGGAGTTCAGATAATGTTTCAAGACATAACCAATGCATCAACAGATTTGGGATTAGAGTTAAAATCTGACAAAAATATCTCAAACTCTATCATTTACATAGAGATTGATGAGTTTGATTCATTTTATGAAAAACTAAAAGAGAAGGTCTCAATAGTAAACGAACCAAGACACACTTTTTATGGGATGAAAGAGTTTTATATCAAAGATAACAACGAAAATATTGTAGGTTTTGCAGAAAAACTACTTTAAAAAAGCTTAACTAATCGCATTAACTATTTATAAGATATTTTGGGTATAATAGGCACTTCATTTATATATAAGAGTAGATGAAAGATAATAAAAATAATAACATGGAGAGTATAAATGGGTAAATATGTAGAATTAAACAGTTCAAATTTTAACGACACGATTGCAAAAGGTGTCACTTTAGTAGATTTTTGGGCACCTTGGTGTGGTCCATGTCGTATGATAGCTCCAATCATAGAAGAGCTTGCAGAGGACTTTGATGGAAAAGCGACAATTGCAAAAGTAAATACAGACGAAGAGCAAGATATCGCAATCCAATACGGTATCAGATCTATTCCAACTCTTCTTTTCTTCAAAGATGGAGAGCTAGTAGATCAAATGGTAGGTGCTGCAGGTAAAGAAGTTTTAGCAGATAAATTAGACTCTTTACTTAGGGCGGTTTATCCGCCCGTTCAACTATGCAAAAACGAAAACTCTCCTCCTTAACATACATTTTAGCTTCTTTTTTTGGTGCTGCGATGATAGCTCTCGCATTTGCCTACTATAACTACACATTTTCAAAATATAAGTTTTTTGATTTTGATAAAAATATCTTCTACCTAAAAAAAGATATTTTTCATCCAAAACAAAAAAGATACACTGTGCTTATTTACAGTTCAAATATGCAAAACATCAAAGATCTTGTAAAAAAACTAAAAACAGATAACTCTATTCTTGCTATCGATCTATATCAAAAGAGATTTAATAAAGAAGATAGTATTATTCCCGTAACAGCAGGTATGAATACCCTGTTAAAATTTGTGCAAAAATTTAACATTTACGAGGTTCCCTCATATTTTGATATTGTATCGGTTAAAAAGGGACTTTACAAACAATATTCATCTATTAAAAAATTTGACTAAAGGATAACAATGCTTGATCTTGCGATCATAGGCGGAGGACCGGCAGGTCTGACAGCAGGTCTGTATGCCACAAGAGGCGGACTCAAAAATGTGGTGATGTTTGAGATGGGAATGCCGGGAGGTCAGATCACACAAAGCAGTGAGATAGAGAACTATCCTGGGATTGAAAAAGTGGTTACCGGAATGGAGTTGATGGAGCCTTGGCCAAAGCAGTGTATGAGATT
>QNZU01000056.1 GCA_003978405.1 Sulfurospirillum sp. | reverse complement strand
TAGGTTTGTCCTCAAATATACCTGATTCCAAAGTAAGATTTTTTGTTGGTGATGTCTCAATTGATGGAATCATGTATCTTGCAAATATGAAAGGATCTGATGCAAATATATCTGAAAGTGACTATAAAAAAGCCAATACAAATGAGATAGATACAGATAAAATAGAGGCTTATTTCCTTGGTAATATAAGAGTAGTAGATCTAAATACAAAGACTCCAAAAAATCCGATTCAGATCAAATATATTGGAGATCAAGTGCCAATTCGAGCGGCCGATTTTGCTATAAGCCCAATAGATGGACAACTCTACACTATCAATGCAATAAATAATAAACTTGTAAGAATTATAGTTCACAGTGATGATAGTAGCAAGATAGGAACTGTCCAAGAGCTTGGTACAGTATATCCTCTTACTGATGGGAAGTTGAAACTAAAAAGAAGTGATTATACTGATAATGACGACCACTTAGATCCATACTACAACCAAACATATAGTGTATATACCTACTTTGATATGTTTGGAAATCTTTATTTTCAAGTAAATGATGAGAGTGTAAATGCGACCTATAAAGTCGATACCTCATATTGGTCAAAAAATGCATCGGCTGGAGAAAATGATACTATGGCACAGGCTCAACTATTTAGCACTTTAGATTTTTCTACTAGTGGTGATGGTGCTAGATGTTCACTTGCTCCAGTTGGAGATTATCCGATAGTAAAGATGAGTGATGCTAGTGGTATTGAGGGAAGTGGTGTAGATTTTAAAGTAAGCAGTGATAGAAATATCACAGATCCTACGATAATGGAGTGTGACTTGAACTTTGTAACACCTGGAGCTGATGAAAAGGATTTTCAAAATAATAAAATTCAATACAGTTTTCAACTACAAGGAAAATCACTTGATGTGGACAATAAGTTTACAATCACGATTCCTACTTTAGATGACAGTAAACCAGAGGATAGTGAGAAGTTCAAGATAAGCTGTCACAGTGATCATCTGATCTTTGTCAATGAGAGTGATAAAAACGCAACAGGTACGATAATAGATAATGATGTTAACAGAATAGATGCATATGATGATGGTACTTGGGATGCAACTGCGAAAAAAGGTGTTCTAAGGACAAAAGTTGTCAATCAAACATTTGTATTTGTTATACATCAGATAGATAGTGGGCTTGAGCTTAGTACAAACGACACAAAAGAGGATATGAACAATACCAAGTATAGAGTTATAGAAGCAGATGCTTGTGAGACTAATGCATCAAAAGTAAATTTTAATGATCCAAGTTTTAATGATTTTAATTTTGATGATAATGGTGAAAAGATAATTCATGATGAAAATATTTCAAAAGGTATGAGAGAGGCAAAAATTCAATTAATCTGGATTGACAAAGATGGCACACCAAAGAGTGCATGTTCGAGTGATAGTTTTGCCATAAGACCTGATCACTTTACTATTGATGTAGATTCAAATGGAACTGTTAAAGCAGGAAATAATTTTAAGATCACAATAAAAGCAGATGACAATACAAGTACCATAGTAAGTGAGTATTCAGGAACTGAGGGTGTAAATTTTGACATAGATGCCAATGAAACCAGTATTCCAAATTGTCACTTTGATAAAGATTTTAATTTTGATGGTGTGAAGATGGAGGGTGGAAAGTTGGATGAGAGTAAAAAATATAATGAAGTTGGAAGGATTTATCTAACTATTAGAGAAAAAGATGGTGAAGAGTTTGCAAAAATTGATGCTCTTGATACAAGTTCAGATAAAAGGTTGATAACTCCTGCCTCAAAAAATATAAGCTTTGTTCCTGACCACTTTAAGGTTGAAAGCAAGATTGAAGGAGCCTTTAACACTTCACTAAACTATGCAATTATCTCAAATCACCCAAGTAGTTCGCCTACTTGGAAGATCGATGTTACTGCTGTAAATAGTGATGGACAAGCTACCAAAAACTATAATAGCGAATGTGTAGCACATAGTGTGAGTATTATACCTGATCTTGAATATACAAATAGATCCGATCTAAATTTAACAATAGCAGAAGATGATAATGGTAGCTTTTGGGAACCAATGAGTAGTTTCACTATTTCAAAAACTTCATTTGATTCAAATGCAACGGCGACAAAGAGATTGACATATAATTTCAAAAGAAATCCTTTTAATGCACTAAAGCCTGTGGATATGACATTTAAGAGAGTAGTAGCCAAAGATACTACTTTAAGTGATCTAAACGGAACTCACTCTCCAAATAAAAGTATCAGATACAAATATATGAGAACATATGTCCAATCGCCGATAGAGAGTGTAGGTAAAAAAGATATCAATGTTAGAGTCTATTATGAAGCTTATGATCCTGAATCCTATGGTAGAGTATCAAAAAGTGGCGATAGAGCTTGGAAGATAGTAGAGTATGATCCGAGTATTCCTACGATGAGCTTTGGATTGGATTATAGTATGAGTAGAGGTGTTCAAAAAGATGATTCTAGTGTTATTACTGATATCCGTAGGATATCTATCAAACAAGATGACAATGAAACTATCTCCTTAAAGGCACATAAACTTCCTTCCAATGCGAAGGTTGTCTTTACAAGAGATGATGATTTTAAATATATCACCGATACCATCAATTCAAAAATATATTTCAATCCAGAAAGTGCAAATTGGGTTGGAAAAGGTAAACAAGGAAGAACAATTGACAATAACATATCTTCTCAAAGAAAATTCAAAAGAATTGATTGGTAGCTAAGGGGGTATCTGATAAGATACCCTCATGTTTAATATCGTTCTTGTAACTCCAAATATCCCACAAAACACAGGTGCCATAGGTCGTATCTGTGTAAATTCCGATGCGACCTTGCATCTAATCAAACCTCTCTCATTTGATA
>QNZU01000095.1 GCA_003978405.1 Sulfurospirillum sp. | reverse complement strand
AAAGGACCCTCATCATCACCTCTCTCATCAGCCGGTCTATCATCCTCAACCCTAAGATCATACTGCTTCTCACCGACAAAGATATTCCCCTCTTCGCAGATATCCTCATCCTCTTTCACATCGATACATACAGGAGCCACATCTATGCTGATTTTGATATGCTTTGCTTCAGGCAACTTAACTGCTTCAAGATCGTTGACTTCACTTCCTACATGATCTATGCTTTTTACTTCTACATTATACTCACCGGGTTTCATTGTGGCTGTGGTCTCAACATAATCTTTACCACTTGGAACGGTAACTGTAATAGGATTGCCGTCTATGTCATTTTGGTTTAATGTGATTTTTGTATCTTTTAAAACTTTATGATCTAAGCTGATTTTGAATGTGACATTGTTTGCATTTACTGTTGGGTCAAGGGATACTTTGGTTTCATCTATCGTGTCTGTAATCTCCGCTGTCGCCTCTTTCTTATTTTGATCTATTACTAAAGACTCTAATTTTCTTCCATTTTGATCTTTTTCTGTTACACTTTTGATAGAAACTTTTTTACTCTCACCATCAACATATACATCATCACCTTGTTGATATTTCCATTCACCTGTAAGCTTACCTTTTTCAATGGTAATTGTCTCGCCATTTGAAAGCTCAACTTCTACATCATTCTCTGCTAAATGTGAAAGTTCTGCTGTAAATACAGCATCTTCATTCTCTTTTGCATCTGTAGCACTTAGGCTTACTTTGGTTTCATCTATCGTGTCTGTAATCTTTCCAATAGCCTCTTTATAGTCAGGATGAATCTTTATTTCTTCAAAATCACCATCTTTTGATCCGCTAGAAATTGATTTAATCTTTCCAACTATCTCTTGAGAATCAATATAGACATCTGGATCTTGTGTTGCAATAAATTGAGTCTGAACTTTACTATCTACTGGAAAATGAAGTGTATAATCCTGACCACCTATATCAACAGTAACATCTATAGGATTTTTAGGAGCTTGTGTCAGTCTTACAGTAAACTTTATACCATCTTGATCTTCATCAACTTCCTCTGCTAAAATTCCAACATATGTAGTATTTATAGTATCTTTTGCATAAATTGAAACTGAAGAAGAAGATTGGTTAATATCAATAGGCTCCTCACCAAAAAGTGTACTTTTAATAGCAGACTGTATAGAAACCTCAATATCTCTTGGATCAATGTAAAAATCTTCATCTAAAGGACCAGATGAAATAGTTCCTTCTGTTTCACCAGCATTAATATTTATACTTTGATTATTGCTTAGTTTCACTATAACTGCATCACTTAAAGCCTCCGAAAGTGTTGCCTTGTATGTTACTGATTCATTTTCAAAGACTTCATTTTTATCTACACTTAAACTCACATTCGCCATCATCCCCTCCTTATTCACTTATCTTTTCAAATTTATACTCGATGAGCTTTTTGCCATTGCTATCTTTGACTATTACACTATCCCCGTTATTTGTTGTAGTTATATCTGTATCTGCTAAAATATTTTTATTTTCTACTATCATCTTTCCATCCAAAGAGTCATAATAACCCTTGGCAATAGAGTCTAAAGAGCCGTCTTTGTAGCTGTATTTATAAGCTGTATTCAACCCCTTCTCTATATCTTTAATCACCTCTACAAGATGCACATTTTTCTTTTTTTCAATCGATGAATATGTAAAATATAGATAATTATAATTTAAACTTGTTCTCTTCCCATCTTCAAACTTGGCTATTTGGCTCAACTCCATATTGCCAAGGATATTTTTGACATAGACTTTTAGTTGCTTTGAGCTTTCATTGTAGTCGTATCTTCTATCAACCTTGTCACCATTTGTGCTTGTGCTGTTTGTCTCATAGATGAGTCCGTCTTTGTAGCTATATTTTGTCGTGATATTTTGATCTTCTTTATATTTGATACTCTCTATCAAGAGATATGTATTATCATTACTACTAATTTGATTGGTACCAGAAGTGCTCTCATTGGTACTGTTATTTATAAGATTTGCACCTTTCCCCTCTGTTCCACCATTTGATTGAGTTTTGCTTTCACTACCATAAGATGAACTTCCACTACTATCACTCTGGCTTCCGCCACCTCCACATCCTTGAAGTGCCATCACCATACCCACTGCCATACCTAAACTTAACAACTTTTTCATCTGCTATCCCCTATTCTATTACTGTTTATCACAAGCATAATCGGAGATAAATTGAGAAAATTTTAACTGGCTATATATACATATATACAAAGCTACGATATAGTGGGGTTTTTAAGATTTTTAAGTTTTCTATCAGTTTTAATTTTTTTGGAGTTTTTTTTAAATAATTTTATTTATTTATAGAGTGTGTTACAGATTGTTACACAAAAATAGTTTTTTTAAGCATTTAAAATTTTTTATGATATTGTTACCAATAATTATATAATTTTTATTTTCTATAATAAATTATTTTTACCTTTATCTCACACTTATTCCCTCTTTATAATACTTTATCAGTGGATATACAAAAAACTCTATGATCCTTCTTTGTGCCACTTTTAGCTCTGCTGTGGCACTCATACCAGGGATGAGATATCTCTTTTGACCATCTACCATCAGATACTTGTTTTTTGGCTTGATATAGACTTCATAGACAAGACCAAGTTTTTTATCTTCTATGGCATTTGGAGAGATTTTGCTCACATTACCCTCAAAAAGTCCATACTTTTGGTAGTCATAGGTATCTATTTTGATGGCTACAGGCATCCCTGTTTTGATAAATCCTATATCTTTGTTTTCAACGATCGCCTTAAACTCCATCGGTGCATCTTTAGGTATGAGTCTCACTAGCTCTTGGGCGGGTTGTACCACTCCTCCAAGGGTGTTGAAGCTCACTTTTGATA
>QNZU01000082.1 GCA_003978405.1 Sulfurospirillum sp. | reverse complement strand
TTAGCAAAACTTCCTCCATCAAACTTAGCTGATCTATTAACAACTCCGTCTAAAGATGTAGTTACACCATTTCTAGTATCAAGATTAAAAGAGCCTAGACTATCTTTAACCTCATCATTTGTACCGTTGTAATCACACTCATCAAAGTGGTAGTCTGCGATGAGATTTGAAGGTGTAAGAACTTCTCTTTCATGCTCAACGGCAATAGCTTCAGCTTTTAAACCACCAGTTTTTAATCCATAGTCATAAAAACTCTCCCAACTAGTTCCAGTTAGTTTATAGATTTTAAGTTTTTTCTTTTTTGCTTCCGCATTTACAAAATAGGCTTTATTATCACTTACCTTCTCTCCACCATAGATACAGTCTTCAGAACTTCCTACTATATTACCTTGATTTGAGTTTGTGATAGGTAGTACTCCTCCACTTGAGAGAGAGACATCATATTTACCATTTCCCATCCATGCTATCGCCTGACCAGTTTTTTCACTTAGTGTTTTATAATCACTTGAAGTGTGTGAGCTAAGATCATATTTTTTTACTTTATTATCAGAATTTGTATAAATGATGTTTCCATAGTCATCAAAATCCATTGACACAACATCAGGAATGTTAAATTGAACAAATTCATTAGCTTTTTCTAAATGTCCATTATCGATATCGATAGTATATATTTCTCCATTATCGGTAGCTACTGTATAATATTTACCATCTTTATATGCTAAAGATCTAAATTTTCTAGTTATTTCAGAACCTATTTGATGAAAATCTGAAATTTTATCAGTCTGTGGATCTACATAAAATGCATAAATGTTTGTTCTACTTTCATTAGGCTCTTTACCTCTTGTTAGTAGCATTGCGTTTGGAGCGTGAGTAGGAGTAGGTGTTAAATCTAAAGGAGCATTTGCACATCTTGCTCCATCTCCATTTTTCAAATCTTTATCAAGATGAGCAAATGGTGCTGTTTGTTTAACAGGGTTATTCATATCTATCTTATAAAGAGAGTCTTTTTCTTGATTAAAGTAAAAATTTCCATCTCTATCAAAGAAAGATATAATAACTTCAGGATTACCATCACTTGCATCCACTACAAAGCTAACTCTCCCTGTCTGAGGATTGATCTTATATAATTCTCCTCCACTACCATCTTGGATAAAGTATAAAAATCCATTTTTTGGATTAAAAGCCATGTCTGCTGTATTTATAGTTTTATCTAATCTAAGTGTTGACCATTGTTTCGGTTTCGTTTGAAGATCCACTTTATAAATCGTATTTGTATTTCTAGATGCTAGATACATCACACCCTTTTTATCAACATCAGCTGCTACATATTCATGTTGATACCGTCCTGGAACATCAAAAGTTTCTACTTCATTGTTAGCACCAATCTTTACTAGCTTATTTGAGCCTAGATTATATCCCCAGATAAAATTGTCTTTGATATTATAACCTATACTGTTTACTCCGTGTACTCCACTAAGAACATCATGGTTTTGTAACTTTCCATCTGAGAGTTTTATAGTGTCAAATTGGCTATCACCTCTTGCAGGATAATTAGGTACTGTATTAAAACTGATAAATGATTTACTCTCACAGCTAAAAGGAGTGGGAGATGGACTAACATGATTAGCTTTTCCAATTTGCATATTTGTCGTTATCTTTAAATTTGCACCGGGTGTAAATCTCTCAGCATAAAATAAATCAAAATCGTAAGTGCCACCTTTACTAATGTCAAGTTGATTAGCCTTAGCATCAAGATTGAGAGTTTTTTCAACAGGATTATGAATACCTCCGATATCAAGAGCTAATTTGCCATTGATAAAAACCCATACATCATCATCACCTGAGAATGTCAAGATTTCTCCACCATTATATGTAAACTGTGAATGGATATGATAAGTAAAGTGAAAGTTATGCTTATTTCCTTCGTTTCCAAACCCTTTACCATCTAGTGGGAAAAAACCATTATCATTATCACTATCATAGACATAGTAATTACCTTGCTTAGTAAGTGTCAAATCATATTTCATTGATTTGTTAGTACCACTGACATCTTTGAACCAGTTTACAAAGCTATAGGGACCAAAAATAGCTTTCCACTCTTCATTAGAACCATCATCTATGGTACCTTTACCCCAATTTTTTAAGATTGGAACACCATCTGTTAATGTGTCCTTTACCAAACCTTTAACACAATATTGTGCTTTATGTTTGCTTTCTAGCGTCAAGCTTGGATTTTGAAAATCTATATTACTTTTAGGAAAATCCCTTAGTGTACCTGAAAGTGTGATGGTATCAGTAGCACTCAAAAGCATCGGTACTAGCATCGCAAGACTAAGCAGATGATATATCTTTTTCATCATATTACCTTATTAAATGATATTTTTACTAGGTATAAACATCGGCTAAATCTTGCTAAACTTTAATGCAAAAGGATATTTTTCAGCTCCTCATTCCAAATATGTGCTCTTTCTTCCCTACCTCTTTTTAAAGCACCCTGAATTAAAATCTGATACTTTTTGATGATCTCTTCTTTTACACCTTTGACTTCAATATGTTTATTTAGTGCATAAATCCTCTGCTCATCCATCGAGTGATATTTGATGGAGAGTTGATCTTTATGACCGGCATATTTGGTGACAAGCTCTTTTTCTATGAGTCCTAGCTCATAATTTTTGAGCACCCTAAGCCAGAGATCAAAATCCTCACAAACACTCAAACTCTCATCAAAACAGCCTACCCTTTCTAAAACCTCCCTTGCTATCATCACAGATGAGGGGGCAATCTTGCAAAAGCTGATATTTTCATCAAAACACCAGCCATATGGCTTTTTGTGATGCTTTTTTTGTTTTATGGTTTTGCCGTTTTTTACCCACTTTTCAAGAGTATGGGAGAATA
>QNZU01000092.1 GCA_003978405.1 Sulfurospirillum sp. | reverse complement strand
GATTTTGTTTCCTTGCATGACAAATGGGTTGATCTCAAGATATGCGAAGTTTAGATCACGATAGAGCTTGAAAAATCCGATAGCAAAGTCTGCAAATGCATCCTTATCTTTATCTGCTACATCTGAGGGAATATTTGCTTTTATCTTTTTTGCTATCTCTTCTTCACTTTCAGTGATCCCAAACTTAACTTCCGTGACTTTCTCATCCCAGCCCTCTTCTACTTCCATACCACCTTCTGCTGACATATAAAGTACATCTTCATCACCAACACAAGTAGCTGATATATAGTACTCTTCTTCTTGAGTATGTGGAGTAAATGGCTCAACGATAAAGTGAGTGAGCATATCTCTTTTTGGCTCACCACTAGGTGTATCACCATCAAACGAAAAATAGACATCTTGAGGAGTACTAGACTTCTCATCGATCCAAGACGCTGCCTTCTCTAAAGAGACATCACCTGGTTTTTGATCTTTAAACAAAACCAAACCATTTTTACCTCTTTTTCCAAAAAGCATATCTGGTTTTGCCACCAACGCTTTCTCTTTTAACCATGGATTACTCTCTGCCAACTTTTTTAGTTCGTCACCATTTTGAACTAAAACACTCTCAAATGAATATGTGAAATTTGGAAAATATTTATCCCAATGTCTTGCTAGAATAGATTTTGCATCATATTCTCTTATCGCCTTTTGAGCCATCTTCTCTCCTTTAAAAAATTCCCAATAATTGTATCATTAATGATTTAAACTACACTTTTTTAGAAAGTAAATTGTAGAAATTTGGCTCTTATTTGTTTACTTTCGTAACACTATATGAGATAATCGGATAATTGATGTAACTAATGGTAACACTTTTAGGATCAGCAAATGAGTTATTTTCTACCAATTTTAAGTTATCTGATGAAGTGATACCGTAAAATTTAAGTCTCTTTTTTAATTTTTCATCATCTGTTTTTATCTCTTTTACCCCTCTTTGTTTTAAGGCTCTTGATAACTCCTTTGCTATATGGTACTTATATGCAAAATGTTTTTTTGGATTATCTATGTATCTATAAAAGAGTTGATTAAAATAGGTTGCCAAAAAATTGATAATCAAAAAGCCAAATACCAAAGAGAAAAAGAGTCTGTGCCACTTTCTGAGCTGAGGCAATCTTGTGCGGTAACTTTTCAAAAATTCTCCAAGCATCAAAGGAATAGAGATCACTACAAAAGGGGCATAATCCTCTATGACAATCCTCTGTCTAAATGAGATGAGTATCGAATATATGAGTGCTGTGAATGAGATAAACCATAAAATTGACTTTTTACCCTTTATCAAAATCCTATACATCGTATAAAAAAAGTATAAAAAGATAAGCGGTGAAAAGATCAGTGAATATGCACCAAAAGTATCTAGGAAAAAACCTCTTGGTTTACCATGCACTCCAAAGCCATACATATATAATGAAATAAGATACATCATAGCACTTAAAATCATCAAATATCTGTTTTTGACATAGAGTGAATAGGCAAATAGCCCAAGATAGAGTATTGAGAAAGAGTTATCTATAAAAACCAAAAGAGGAAGCAACAAAGAGTAGAGATTCTCTTTTTTCCTTAAAAACAGATAGATAAACAGTAGTGTAAAGAAGATAACTACTGATGCACTATTGACCAAAAGTGCCGAACTTACCACTCCTGGTAGCAGTATAAATACGACAACGCTTAACAATCTGTCTGTATCTCTTCTTAGAAAAAAACTACTGATTTGATAAAAAAGTGGTATAGAAGCCAAATGAAACAGGACAAAGGGGAGTCTCAAAGCGTAATCATTCTGACCAAAAATCGAAGTAGATAGTCTCACTAAATAGTGCAAAAATCCATTTGTATCATAAAAGATCACAGCCTCTTTGTAAGAGATAGATAGTGTACTGATACCATAAAGCAAGAATATAAAATCTGCTAGTATGATTAGAGCTAAAAAAAGCCTGATACTCATATCTTCAAGAAATTATCAAGCATCTTATGACCATGTTCACTCATAATCGATTCTGGGTGAAACTGTATACCGTAGATTTGGTATCCCTCAATCTCAAGAGACATGATCTGCGAGTCATCCTCGCTATATGAAGTGGGTATGATATGTTTTGGCAAATCATCTTGTTTTACTACAAGTGAATGGTACCTAGTAGCTGTGAAGTTTTGAGGCAGATCTTTAAAAACAACGGTATCTTTAACTTTTTTGATGGTAGAGGTTTTGCCGTGCATCATCTTCTTTGCTCTAACTATCTTGGCACCAAATGACTGGGCTATGGCTTGATGTCCAAGACAGATACCAAGAATTGGCTTTGTCTCTTTAAAGTGATCAATCACATCTAAACTGATTCCTGCTTCATTTGGAGTAGCGGGTCCAGGAGATAGGATGATCTTTTGGGGAGCCAACTCCTCTATCTCTTTGAGAGTTAGTTCATCATTTCTAATCACCTTTAAATCAGCCCCAAGCTCTAGGCAGTACTGGACTATGTTGTAGGTGAAGCTGTCGTAGTTGTCTATCATTAAAATCATGGGTGGATGATACTATTTATTTGTTTAAATGCCAATATTTGTGCAGAGATAAAAGAGGTCTTATAAATCTTGGAAATTTTTCATAGTGATAGCCCATCTTGTAAGCACTGTATTTGATAATAGAAAACCAGATAGATTTTGGAAGCAGTAGTTTATCTTTCTTCCAGATAAATTTCAACTCATCTTTAGCTTGCCTGATCCCCATCGATTCAGCTGCTTCATAATCTATCAGATAATCTTTTATATCGGAATTTGTTCTGAAAAAGATACCAATATCAAAGTATCGGACGAAAAGTTGATATGATGAGTGCATATGAGAGTGATAGACTCTGGCATTTGCTGTATAAGAGAT
>QNZU01000097.1 GCA_003978405.1 Sulfurospirillum sp. | reverse complement strand
ATCCTGTAATCATATCCATATGTTTTTACTATCTCAATAGTGTCATCTTGGGAAGATGAATCTATCACTAAGACACTTACCTTTGATGATAGATGTCCTAACTTACTAAGGAGTGCATCAATCAGATCAGCAGCTTCGAGAGTGGGAATAATAATAAGAGTCTTCATCTAATAAAAAACTTTACGAGCATATCTCTCTTTCAAGAAGATCAACATATCAAAAAGAAATGGATCTTAAAATCATTAAAATTAAATGGATTCTATCAAAAAAATTCTTTGGATATAAACACAAGAATACAAACTATTTTATTCACAAATTTAAATGTAACTAAACTTAACTTTTAGATCTAGTTTTATACAGATATTGAAGTTATATGGCTGTAAAATCTGATTTTTTGAATAGAATCATAGTATATATTTACTAAGGATTAAAAATGAGTCTTAAATTATTATCAAATGTTTTTTTAAGCTTAACTCTTCTACTACTATCTGGATGTGGAGAAGGAGAGCTAACTGACTCTATAAAAACAAACCATTATCTTACTCAAAGTGTATCTTCACCGTTGAAGATCAATGAAATCTTAAGTGCCAATGCAAATACAAACTATGATCCGGATTTCAAAGGCTTTAGTGACTGGATAGAGATATATAATGACTCAAATAAAACTATCAATATTGAGGGATACTTTCTTAGTGATAGCAAGAAAAATATTCAAAAATGGAAATTCCCACAAGGCTCAGTTATCAATCCATATGGATATCTATTGGTTTGGGCAGATGGTAAAAACAAAAATCTCCAAGCTCTTCACACAAACTTCAAACTATCTGTGTCTGGAGAGAGTGTATTGCTTAGTGACCCTAGAGGAGTAATAGTTGATTGGATTGAGTATTCTAATCAAGATGCAGATATCTCATGCACAAAAAAAGATGGAAAGATTGTATATATGAACCCTAGTCCCAAAGCTAAAAATCATAAAACTTATGACCTAGCCAGACGGACAATGACTCCTACTTTCTCACTAAAGGGTGGGGTTTACGATGAAACTCAAATACTTGAACTAGAAAGTAATCAAAATAGCAAAATCTACTACACACTTGATGGAACGACTCCAACAATAAACTCTACACAATATGAAAACCCAATAACTATAGACAAAACTACAGTCGTAAGAGCGATCGCACTTCAAGAGAATAAGTTTGCCAGTCGCCCAAAAACCTATACATACTTGATAGATGAGAATATCACTTTGCCTGTTGTATCTCTTAGTATCGATGAAAAGTATCTAAATGATAGTGAGATAGGAATTTATAAAAACTTTAATGAAGATTGGATGAGAGCTGGAAATGTTGAGTATATCAAGGATGGGGTTAGTCAGTTTTCTGAAAATATTGGTGTCCGTATATATGGATCATATAGCCGAACCTTTCCTCTTAAATCATTAGCAATTTTTGCTAAAAACAAATATGGTTTACAATGTATAAACTATAAACTATTTCCTGACAAGCCACATATAACAAAGATAAAAAGTTTTATATTAAGAAACTCTGGTAATGATTGGAATCATGCGAATATGAGGGATGGTTTAACCAATGCCCTAGCACAAGAAATAGGAAATTTAGACTATCAGTCATATCATCCTGCAATCGTATATATTAATGGAAAATATCATGGAATACAAAATATTCGAGAGAAAATAAATGAAGATTTTTTAAAAGCTAATCATTCAATCCAAAATAGCATAGATTTAATAGAGATGAAGCAAGAACACTTAAATTACTTAAAGGGTAAAAATAACGAGTTTAACCAACTTATATCGTTTATAGAAAATCATTCTATGCTTGATAAATATAATTATATTTATGTTAAAAGCCAAATAGATATTGATGAGTTTATCAACTATAGTGCTATACAAATCTTTATTGGTAATGTTGATTGGCCAAGAAATAATGTAAAATTTTGGAAGGAACAGCCATCAATCTCAAAGTGGAGATGGATACTTTATGATACAGACTTTGGTTTTGGACTACCACATCATAGTGGTAATTATCATGTCGATTTTAACAAGTTTAATGAATTATATTCTGAAGAGAATACTTTAGCAAGTATAATATATAGGAAACTATTAGAAAATCCGACTTTTAAAAATAAATTTACATCAAAATTTATGACACTACTAAATACAGTTTTTACACCTGAAAATATAAATAAACATATTGATGAACTAAAACAAACAATAGAACCGGAAGTACCTAGACATACAAAAAAATGGAGCTTAAGTATGCAAAATTGGTATGATGAGATCAATAAAATTTATGACTATAGCAACAGACGAAATGAAATCATAAGAGATCAACTTAGAGAAGAATTTAATCTAAATGGTATAGTCCATTTAAAAATACCAAAACCAGAATGTGGGACAGTATATATCGATGGTATAAAATTAGATCAAAATTTTGACGGTAGTTATTTTATAGGAGTAAAAGTCAACTTAGATATAGAGACAGATTTTGGTTGTAAATTTCTAGGATGGAGCAATGGAATAGTTAACAAAAGTATCATATTGGAGATAGATGAATCACAAAAAATTGAACCTCTGTGTGAATGTAAAGGCTAATATACCTCATCGTGATGACTGATATCGATCATCACGATTTTATAATCTTCAATCATACACTCAATCACAATCCGATAGGTAATGTTTATAGAAACACTGCAAAGCCCTTCTAATCTGCCTTGCAATTTGTGGAGTCTCAAAGATGGATGAAACGGATTTAACTCCAAAAGTTTCAGTGTTTTCTCATATTGCTTTAGCAACTCTTTATGTTTTTTGATAAACTTTGTAGCCTTTTTATTGTAGCTTTCAAGATAAATTAGTCTATATGCCATCTATGATTCTTTTGATATGCTCTTCTACACTCTCCTCTATATATTTACCTTCAGCAAGCTCT
>QNZU01000001.1 GCA_003978405.1 Sulfurospirillum sp. | reverse complement strand
CAAAATAAAAAAGTTTTTTAAAATTAAATATATTTAATAAAAAATCTTTATTAAGTATAGTATTTAATAATATAACTGTTTTTCTGTCTATAATATTTTACTTTTTTAAAATGTGAGGAGATGAGCATTAAAGCATAAGAAAATTTTATTTAAATGTTGTAACTTTATTCTTTATGAAAGTAAATTATGTTAGTTCTGCAACTCATATGATAGATGGGTGATTTTTGTTAGAAGTTGTTTCTAGTACAACAACTTCTAATCAAACAAATACTCTATTGATTAGACTCCATCAACTCTTCTATATCGACAGGTTCATTAGTCTCTGTGTGATGTGAACTTCTTAGTGAATCAGTGATCGGCAAAAAACGATGCTCTATCGGATCAAAGTACTCAAGTTCTCCATTATGAAGATGATAATACCAACCTTGGATGAAGATACTTCCATCAGCTACTTTTCTTTTTACCGCTGGATATGTCAAAAGATTTTTTATCTGTTCGATGACATTAAACTTTTCAGTAGCTGAATAGAGTGTTTTAGGATCTTTGTTTCCTACAAAAGCGATCGCTTGTTCTTTTGCAGAGTCTCCAAATTTTAGCCATTTTCTGATGTTTGTCATCTCTATGTCATCTTCAGGGATCTCTTTGTGAAGGCTTTTACAAGCACCACAATCTGTATGCCCACAGACGATAATGTTGTCAATATTCAAAACCGAAACAGCATATTCTATCGCAGCAGGAGTAGCAGAAGCTTCGGACTCTTCATCAAACGGAGGTACAAAATTTCCAATATTTCTAGATATGAAAAGATCCCCTGGTTTTGTATAAGTGATGAGATTTGGTACCACTCGTGAGTCGCTACAAGCTATGAAGAGTGTCTTTGGACTTTGTCCATTTTCTACTAGTTCTTGAAAAAGTCCTGAATACTTTTCACCATACTTCTTTTTAAATATTTTGTAACTCTTCACCAATGTTTCTGTACTCATAACTGCCTCTTTATATAATAATTTTTATATTTTTAGTGTTTATTTTAATATATTGCTTATAAAGAGTTTATTAAGTGAACTTTTTTTGTCATAGAACTTTGGATATTTAACTCAATTCATCTCCAGCGATTAGCAAACATTTCGCCCAAAGCACTCAAACTATGTGCATTTGGAGCTTTCAACATAGAGAAAAAAGATTTATCAGACTTCGTATAAAGCACCTGTGGCAAAGCGATATCTGCATGGGATTCGATATAATCTGCAAGTGCTTTGGTTAGAAGCAGAGTTTTTTCTATCGTATCAGTTCGCACACCATATTCAGTGATCCAGACTTCTTTGCTTGGATCAGCTATCTTGACTGATTCGTATGCATCTGTCCTCTCACTTATTATCTCTTCTACCGTCTTGGCAGTTAATTCACCAACATTTTGGGCATTTATGTATGTATGATAAACATAAGCATCAAAGTTCTCTCTTGAAATATTCTTTAAAATCAACTCATTCCAAGCACTTTTTCGCTCATCGCGACTCACCCTAGAGAACATCGATATACCGATCTTCGCATCAGGAAACTCTTTGCGAATGGCTTTAGCCCATCTGTTGACAAATTTAGCATAATCTGCACCCGTTGGGAAAGCCTCTAAATCATACTGAAATTTTCCCAGATAGTGTTCATTTCCCATCTCTATATACTCTATTTTGATACCCATATTTCTTGCTGTGCGAAGTAAGTTTAGTTGATTTTCCAAGGTCTTTTGGATCGTATTTAAGACAAAGATTACCTTTGCATTGGTGGCTTTTTGAAGACGAAGTAGATCATCTAGAGTATGAGCTTCACGATTTCCTTTGGTACTAGTACCACTTTCCCAATCCCACATCTTTGATATAGTACCACCTGGATATCGTATCATCTTTGGATGGAGTGAAGCAGTAGCATCTAGTATCCCTTGATCTAATTTTGGTAAAAAACTCCAGTTGATATTGACACCTGTTAGTTTATCTGTATACATGATAGGCAAACTTTTCTTGTGCTGGGTATCTTCCTCAAAAGATTTATCATTTGTACTTTCTTGCTTGTTAAGACAGCCTAGAAAAAAAATCGAAATGACAAAGATCAAAAACAGATGCTTTCTTTTTGAGTTCATAGTGTTATATCCTTTTTATGTAGAAAAAAACCCTTTTTTTATAAGAAGCATACTCAAAACAACTAAAAAAAGTACAATAAGTAATACTTCTCCTAGTATATACCATTGTATCTTATCTGCCAGACGAACCCTTGCTAAACCCAAAGCAACTTCCTCTTTTTTTAAGTAGTTTGGATCATTTGGCTTTAACAAATTTAGATTATTAACCAATTCATGAATATGTGGTTTGGTCATAATAGTACCTATAAAAGCATAAATGGCTAAGAACATATGCAGTAAAGTTGGTATGATGGTACTAAAAAACATCATAGTTATCCATAATACATCTTTATGAAGTGGGTTGTGTAGTATCTGCTTTTTATAGTACTCTATAGGGATAAATAGTTCCTTATCTTTTATCACATTATTATTTACAAAGTCTAAACCATGATAGAGTGTATATGCTAGAGAAAAGAGTAGTACCACAGCAATAATCGCATCCAAAATAAGCTCCCAAAAGATTTTGAACTTGCTTGTTGTTTTTAAGATATTTTCTGCATAAAGTCTGGAAAAATACATAGAGATGTAGTCGAAAATCGCATTTATGAATGGTAAAAGAATAAAAAAAAGAAATACCAAAATAGTATCACCAAAAATACCTTTAAAAACTCCCAATGCTATCCCCAATAATAATACTGCTAATAAAAACTTTATTCCTCCTTCTACTACTACTGTTGCTCCTACAATTGCTTCTACTACCCTTAATGGTAAACCTAATACTACTCCTCCTACTAATACCCCTACAAATATTAAAGCTTTTAATAAACCAATAATTATAATAATTGGTAAAAAACGGAATA
>QNZU01000031.1 GCA_003978405.1 Sulfurospirillum sp. | reverse complement strand
ACTCTTATCCCAGCAATCGTCCAAGATTATCAAAGTGGCGAAGTCTTGATGTTGGCATATATGGATAAAGAGGCACTTTCAAAAACACTTCAAACAAAAAAAGCTCACTACTTTTCAAGAAGCAAAGAGAGAATTTGGATGAAGGGTGAGAGCAGTGGAAATATTCAAAATATCAAAGATATCTATATCGACTGTGACAATGATACAATTTTGCTAAAAGTAGAGCAGGTTGGTGGTGTGGCTTGTCATACCGGAAGAAGATCGTGTTTTTTTACCAAGCTTGAGAGTGGAGAAGTCAGTGGAAAGATTGATGAGAAGACTCTTGAAAGTTACAGTGTTATTGATAAACTCTACCATACAATACTCCAAAGAAAGAGTGCAGATCCAAAGAGTTCATATACTGCTACACTTTTGCAAAAAGGTGAGAACAGTTATCTAAAGAAGGTCGTAGAGGAGGCTGGAGAGTTTTGTTTTGCGATAAAAGACAACCAAAAAAGTGAAATTGTCTATGAAGCGGCAGACTTGGCATTCCATGTGCTTGTATCATTGGCAGATAAGGGGATTGATCCTGATTTAATCAAGCAGGAACTAAAGAGAAGATTTGGAATGAGTGGAATAGAGGAGAAAGAAAATCGATCTAAAGAGCATAAAGAGTAATCTTGTAAATTATCTACATTCGATGAGTATATATGATTATATTACCATCTTGTGGTTTGTATTTGTTCTTTTTTTACTTTTTATTTTGATTATCTTATTGGCTAAAAAAAAGCCTAAACTTGCTATTTGGCTGACATTTTTTTCTGTTGTTTTGATTGTTGTTGCTCCATTTGGTATCAAATACTTCTTAGATCAGAGTGTTCGTAAAGTTACAGTTGTCAAAGATAAAGTAGTGCGGCTTAAATATGCTTCAACTTTGATAGTTACTGGCTTTATTAACAATAAGGGCGATGTTGATTTTCATACATGTCAAATCGATGCAAAGGTGATTCGTTACACTCCAAATCCGGTTAAATTTAAGATCAATTCACTTAAACCCATACGATTTAAGAGTGTAGTGATAGATGAAAATCTAACAGTTGGGGATAGTTTGCCGTTTAGAGTGGTATTTGATAATTTTAAATACCAGGGTGAATATAATATTTCACTTGAGGGAGTGTGTTACTGATGTATATGACTGTTTTGCACTATATTGCTATAGCTTTTTTTGTTCTTGTCTTTTTACTTTTAAGCCTTTTGGCATGGAAAGAAGAGAATATAAAGACAAGACGACTGATGATTGTAGGTGCTTTTCTTGTCTCAGTTGTAGGTGGATTGGTTTCAGTTGCCACATTGGAAAAACATACAAAAAAGGTAAAAATCACATCTTACACCCAAAGAAGAAATCTTTTAAATGAGACGATACAATTTGAGGGATATATCAAAAATGTAGGTAAATTTAAAGTAAATGAGTGCAAGATGGTTGTCAAGATGGTAAACAAAATCAAGGCAAGAGGTAGAGGAAAAAATGCTTTTTTCAAACCCTCTGCAAGTCTAAATTGGATAAGTGGTAAAGATGGTGACAAATCAAATGTGATCGAAGAGGAGTTTACAGTAGCAAGAAATTTGGGTGCCAAAAGATCTAAGGAGTTTAGAATCAATATGAAATATCCACCATATATGAATAATCCAAATATCAAGTTAAATCTTGAGTGTCACTAAAAGATAAAAAAGATTTAAAATCCCACTAGAAAGCTATGTTCTAAAAGTTTTTCGATACTGATTTTTTCATAACTATTTAACCCTTCTATACTTTTGGCACACCCTTTTTTATCTGTAGCATTTTTACAATGCTCCTCAAAGATACTCCAGCCAAACAGAAGTGGGAAGAACTGTCTGTTTTTGTTGATGTAGTTATATTTTCCAACCGGTATGTTTGCAGGATATGAGGTGATCTTTTGTAGCTTTTTGGTATCCCATACCTCAATCGATCCGTCATGTTCATAGATACTTAGATATGACCATCTTCCATCACCACTAAACTCTGCATGTATATATCTCTTTCCTTGAACGGGAGTTAGTTTTTTTATAGAGTAGTCTTCTTTGTTTAGCAAGATGAGCTTATCACTGCCGTTATCTATCCAAAGATATGGAGTGAATGGGTGGGTCTTTACAAAAAACCCATCTCCACCGATGTCTATCTTTTTTACAAATTTCCAGTCATACATCTGCCATATTGTTACATAGGTGCTTCTTAGGTGTGGTGTTGCAAAGTAGAATTTGCCTTTTTTGTAAAAGTATGTTGCAGAGAAGAGGTGTGGCATCCCTTTCATAGGGTGTTCAAAAACTTTTTTTAAGCTTTTAATATCATAGACTCTAAGCACCTTGCCTCTTCTTGCAGTTGCAATGATAAACTTATCAAATGGATCTATAAAATAGTCCTCTATAGGCTCTTTTATTTTGGTATAGCTAATCTTTAAATCTTTTGTATCTACTTTAGCCACAAGTGGTTTGTCACGATAGGTAAAAACCATCTCATCTTTGCTGTATCTCTCATATATCGCACTTACCTTGCCATCTAGTTTGACTAATTTTTCTACCTTTAGAGAGTCTGGATCTAAGATCACCAATTGTTCTGGCAAAAGACAACTCACAAAGAGATGCTTTCCATCACGGCTCAAAGAGAGGTTTCTAAGATTTATACAAGATCGCACCTTTGCAACTCTTCTACCATGCTTTAGTGAATAACTCTCAACAAATCCATCTCTTGTAGGGATATATATCTCTTCTGCTTTAGGAAAGCGATACTTGATCCCACCGTGAACATTTTTCAAAGCAAACTTATCAAGTACTCTATCCTCTTCCATAATCCATACATATCCACCATCTCTTTCGACTACTGGCAGGACATTTTCTATATGTTTTATTTTGAGATCTTTTGCTTTGTCATTGTAGAGTTTTATAGAATTCTCAATCTCTTTTTTATTCCAGCTGATATCTTTTGAAAGAGGTTTTTTA
>QNZU01000035.1 GCA_003978405.1 Sulfurospirillum sp. | reverse complement strand
TGTTTTGATAAAATTTATAGAGATTATTATAGTGACGATAATAGTAGTTTCTGTTCTAGCTCATGTGTTAATAGTTCTGGTAGCTCTTGCTACGATTGTCTTAAAAAATATTATGCAACACCTATTTGCTCAAGAGATAATTTTGCAATTAGACCTGAAAGTTATAGTATACAGGTTTTAGATGGCAATGAAACTGATTCCAATACAACTACATTCATAGCAAGAAACAACTCTGCAAGTAGTGCTAATTTAGCTGCTGGATACTTGTATAAATTAGATATAAATGCAACCAAATTTAATAGCACTACTGAAAAAGCCGAAGGGTATTTTTTAAATGTTGTAGGAGATGAAACAAAGAAAAAAGCGATTGCAAAATTTAATGATAGTTCTACTTGTGATGATACTAATAATCATGAGTTAAATATTCATATTTTAAACGGTTCTACTTCGGGATACGAATCGCTAACACAAAATCAAAATACTCCATTAAATGGATTAATTATAAACAATAGTGGAAAATATAAAATACATTTAGAAGATAAAGAGTGGACAAAGGTAGATCAGCAAAACTATCCATATAAGCCATTCCCTAATATAGCTGACTGTATAACGGCCTCTTCGGAGCTAGGCTCTGGTCTTAATGCAAAAAGAGGGTGCGATATCACAAGTGAATATAATAGCCAATATTATGATTTAAATGTAAATATTCATCCATATTCTTTTGATTTAAGCTCTATAGGTGTCGAAGTAAACCCAAATAGTAGTTCTGATTATATGTATATTAATGATTTAAATAAAACAACATCATTAATTCAAAATGGCAAAGCGATGGCATTAACTGTTAAAGGGAAAATTATTGCAAAAGGTAAAAATGGTGCTACTTTGTCAAATTATACAAATCAATGTAGCGCAAAAGATTTAAATGTTACTTTAAATTACAAAACATTACAAGACAATAATATAACAGATATTAAAGATGAATTAGGTAATATAATTACACCTGAATATGCTCTTTATGTTAATCCTATAGATAGCACCGTTAATGTAAAAAGTGCAACACCTAATAAAATTATTGTAAATTTTGCAAGTAAATATTTTGATGATAATAGTCCTAACAAAGGTGAAGCTGATTTCACATTATACTTTAACTATAAAAGGAATTATAACACTGCAATAAATCCATTTAGTATTAATTTTGATAATTTTGATGTAAATAGCACACTTGATAGTTCGGTTGCTAGTTTAGATACAAACCATATTCCAAAAGTATCTAAAGATTTAAATACAACTAAAAAAGTCTATTATGCAAAAGCAAGGTCTAAATCTGATTTTTATGATGATATTTACGATGACTCAATTGTAACTCCAATGATGGTAACTGTATTTTGTAATAAGTCGTTAGATTATTGTGAAAAATATAATATAGAAACTAATACATCTTTAACTTCTGAATATGATTGGTGGGTATTTAAGTATCATAATGCAGTTGCAGGTGAAGGCAATATTACAATAGAAACTGATGATATCAACAAAGCAACCGTTGCCCCAGGAGTTGTTAATTCTTTTACTGATGGTGTAAATGAAAATGTTAAAGTTACCGCGGCTGCTGGTATTAATAGACCTTTTACTGTTTGTATTAAGCCAACAGTTGATATGATTACAAACTACTCTTATTTGCTGTTTAATAAAGATAAAAATACTCCTCCAGATTGTTTGGATAAAACAAGATTTGTAGATACCAAAGATGCTTGGTCGGGTAAAGGGGCAACTGGTAGAAGTATTAATGTAAATAGTAGTGGTAGAAAAAGTAAAAAGGTAGAGTGGTAATGAAAAAAGGTATTGCTTTAATAGAGTTGATTTTTGCTATTGTAGTTATTGGAATTACGCTAATGGCAGTTCCAAATTTAATAGCTACTACAACAAAGGCTTCTAGAAATGCTGTTACGCAAGAGTCTATCTCTAGTGCTGTTTCTCATATTAGTATGGTTATGTCAGAGTTTTGGGACGAAAACTCAATTGACCCACAAAACAATAACCCTGTTCTTGTGGTTGATAATCAAAATGGTTCTTTTGATGAATATGGAGTTCCCATACCTAACCCTACTAACCCTAACCCCATGAATCCTAACCCAAATAATCCTAGTCCTACTAATCCCAATCCTACTAATCCTGCAAATGGCACTATACATTATGGCTATAGTAGAAGAGGGGGTAGTCCAATATCTAGTAGTAGAAGATATGCTGTCGATAAATTTGGGAATAAGCTAAAAGCTTCTACAAGTTTTGGAATGGATACAGATGATAACAATTCTGCTGATGATGTAGATGATTTTAATGGGCAAGAGACGGTTTTGGTTCAAAATACAAATGCTTCAGCTGAAGAAGGGGATTTTAAAGATAAAAGTATAAAAATTAAGACAACAGTCAATTATATTTCTGATAATCCTACAAGTGGCTCAGATTATAATCAAAAAGATATAAATTTTAATAATCCTTTTAATAATACATCTGCTCAATCAACAAATATAAAAGCAATAACTGTTAGGCTGTCTAGCACAAATATTGACCGGAATGTAACTTTAAAGGCATTCTCTTGCAATATTGGTAGCTCTAGGTTAAAGGAGAGAAAGTTTTGAGAAATGCATTTACTATGATAGAATTAATTATTACAATGGTGATTCTCTCTATTGTATCTTATATAGCTAGTGGTTTAATAGCCAAAACATACATTGGTTATAACCAAACAAATGCCGTGCATAAAGCAAACTTAAAAGTAGAAAATGCCATCTCATTTATAGTAAATAGATTAGAGTATGCAATAGATGGAACAGTAGTTAAAAGAAAAAGCGCTACTGATGCTTCTATCTCTTCGATAGATGAAGCACCAGATGATTATGAAGTTTTAGAGTGGGTAGGATACGATAAAGATGGTTTTGAAGCAAATGATAAAATAGCAGGTAGTTACAACGAAAGAGATCAATCTGCTTGGAGTGGCTTTTGTGATATTAAG
>QNZU01000065.1 GCA_003978405.1 Sulfurospirillum sp. | reverse complement strand
ATGAAGCCTTCTTAAGACCTCTTCCACACTAATCTTTGATATCTTAGCGATATAATCAATCTCGATAGAGGAGAATCCATGAATCGTAATCGAAGGATAATTTGTACTGATAAACTCCACCAAATCCTCACACCACTCGATCTTTAACTTCGGATGAACTCCTCCTTGAAAGAGTATCTGAGTCCCACCTATCTCAATCAACTCCTCTATCTTTTTGCCAATCTCCTCAAAACTAAGCACATAAGCATCCTCATCCTTCTCATGACGATAAAATGCACAAAATTTACAATCAACCCAGCATACATTGGTATAGTTGATATTTCGATCTACGATAAACGAGGTGATTTTATCTGGATGAAGCTCTCTCTTTTTAGCTGTCGCCATTTCGCCAAGCTCGGATAATGAGGCATTTTTGATAAGATTTAGTGCCTCTTGCTTGCTCATTCTTGCCATAATTCCCCCTAACTAATAGCAGGTATTATAGCAAGTTTTGTTAAAAGTCGATATTTAAGGTTTGAGTATTTGAGACTGTTATCTTTATAGAGTCAAAATTTTTAATATTTTTATGATCGGCTACTTCTATATCATAAGTACCAACAGGTAAAGAGAGACCTACAATACCAGTATGCCTATCTGAAAAATCATAATTTACTATCTTTTTAGTACCAGGTTTATAGACTGTAACTTTTACATATACAGGTCTATCGCCTCTCTTTGCAACAACTTTTAATTGACCTTCATTGAAAGTGATATGCTTGGTGATATCATCACCCTCTTTTAGATGAATGTTTTTTATTGTTTTTTGCAGTTTACCATCTTTGGTTCTATAAGTAGCTCTTATCATATAGACTCCAGCAGGAAGCTTTACTTTTTTGGTTCGATTTGTTGAAGATGTATAAAATGTTTTAACTCTTTGTTTGGTACCATTTTTAAAAACCTCTATCCATGCTGAAACAGGAAGTGAATTTTTAGTGACTTTCATACCAAAATGAGATGTTCCACTGTTTGGGTTGTAGCCCCCTCCCAATACTCTATCGCTTATCTTTCCAAGCACCCTGCCTTCAAAGATATCTTTTTTAGCAGATTTGTTTTCACTTGTTTCTAATACTTTTGTAATGACGATCTTGTTTTTATCAGAAGTATCGACTAATTTGTTATTATTTGGCTCTTTTGGTGCACTAGTCTCTATATCTTTATACCCATTTTTGTATCCTGTATCTATATAATCAACAGGAACTTGAGAAATTTGTGCACTCTTTTTTATAGGAACTCTTTTTTGGGGAGTGTATTTTTGGTACTCTTTTATTGGAGTTGTATTGTTAGGATTTTTAACAATCACACTTTGATTTTTCTTTTTTATTGAGCTTAAAAGTTTATCTTTTATCTCTTTAAATTCACTCTCTTCTTTTTGCTTAGGTGGTGAAATTGCAGCAACTACTACAGGATTAGACTCCTCAACTTGTGCTTCTTCCTTATTTTCTATGCTCTCATTTGGAGTAGTATTAACAGGAGCTTTTGTTAAAGTTCCTATAGTCTGCTTTGAAGTTTGCTCTTCCATATCATCAAATATCTCAATATCATCAGGTAGTTTTGTAAAATCTCCTCTTATCATAGTAGCTTCATGAACCATAAGTCTTTTATCTTCTTGAGTTTTTATCTCTTTTTTTGGAGGTTTTATCTCTTCAACTTTGCTGTTTTGCTCTTTTTCACTCTCTTTAGTAACAACTTTAATCTCATCTTCTTTAATTTGAGTTTTCTTACTTGGAGAAAGGGAGAACTTCTTTATCAAATTTTCAAATATCTTTGTAAAATTACCGTAAAATGTATCACTCAAAACTTTTTTATTGGTAGTATTGTTACTTACTGAAAGATTTTGACTATCACTGTTTTGTTCTTCATTATTAATATCACTTTGTATGGTACCAATTGATTCTTCTTTATTTATATCGCTTTGTATGGTACTAACTTCTTCTGATTTATTGATCTCATTTTGACTGGTACCACTTGGTTCTATTTTTGGTGATATTTGTTTATTTATTACTTTTGGTTTAGATTTTTTTCTTGATCTGTGCTTTTTTTTGTATCTTTTTCTCTTTTTAACATATTTTTTGCTAACTGCATTTTTATATAGAGCTTTTTTTACAAGTTTTGGCAAAGCTCTTACTGTTGAAAAATTATAACGAAATCTACCACTATTGATATGAATTTTTATCCTATCACCTGGCTGCACATCATTATGAAATACCAGATATATATCATCAGTTTGATTTTTGGCACTGTAATAGATTCTGCCTTTGTTACTCATCTCAATGTCAAAATTTGCATTCTGTCCACTATATCGAACTACATTTAATGAGCGACCATCAATCGGTCTTAAAACAATCTCTTCACCGCTATTTAAAATTTCACTTTTTGCATATAACAGACCGCCAATAAACAGTAACAATATAAAAAACTTCTTAAAATATGTCAACAATCATCCTTATGGTTAAATTCGGGAACTATTTTTTGTAGCTTAGCTATCTTATCACTACTTTTCAAAAGTTCCTCTATATCTTTGTTTAATCTATCTATATCATACTCACTTGCTTTTGCGACAAATATCGAATCATATATCGTCTTTTTGTCTGATTCGTTTATCAAAAGCTCCTCATAGAGCTTCTCTCCAGCTCTAAGTCCTGTATATTTTATGCCAAGATGATCTTTATTATACAATTTTAGCATCTTTTTTGCCAAATCGACAATTTTGACCGGCTCTCCCATATCCAAAACAAAAAGTTCTTTCTCTTTAGCAATCGATGCAGCTTGTAAAACTAGCTGACAAGCCTCCGGAATAAGCATAAAAAATCGTGTAATATTCGCATCTGTGATAGTCAAAGGCTTATTTTGCTCAAGAAGTCTTTTAAACTTAGGAATAACCGATCCACTAGATCCTAGCACATTCCCAAACCTAACAGCAGTGATTAGAGTATCTTTGCTCCTTACATTTTGGGCATAGAGTTCACAGACCCTTTTGGTAGCTCCCATGACATTA
>QNZU01000013.1 GCA_003978405.1 Sulfurospirillum sp. | reverse complement strand
ACTATCTACCAAGATGGTGAGTTTGTATTTAGTAAATCAATTCGTTATTCACTTAGTGTTATTTCTGATACATTCTCAAAAGAGTTGGGAAAAAGGGTTGATGAAGCAGAATTTTATAAGATGCTAAAAACAAATGGTTTACAAAACCAAGATCCAGCTTATCAAAAAGAGTTGATGAAGCTTTTTGGTGAAGTTTTTGTCTATATCAATGATGTAGTTCTTTATGCAAAAAGAGCTTATTCTCTTGATAAGATAGATCAGATTTATATCTCATCAGAGCTTGGCGAAATAAATGGTCTTGAAGAGTTTTGTCATAATTATGTCAATATCCCAAGTAAAAATCTTAGTATAAAAATAGCAAAAAATGCTGATGAGATGGATATTGATCCTATACACTCTCTTATGGTTTTATCTGTACAAAGTTATATGAGTGGAAATGATGATGAGATTAATTTATCAATATTTAAAAAGCCGCCTCCATTTAAGAGTAGAGCATCAGGTAAGTTGGCTCAAGTTGCAGCAGTAACACTTTTTTTCTCACTCGCATATCCTGCATATCAATTTGTACAGGATAAGCTATTTTTGCAAAAAGAGTTGGATAGATTAAATAGTAAATATTCGCAACTCTCTCTTCAATCAAAAAATATGAAATCAGCATTTGCAAAGTTAAAAGAAGAGCATAAAAAAATTGATGAAAAGTTAGCTGACAAGGGGGAAGAGTTAGATTTTAGGACTAAGCTTTTACATGAGATATATATGAAAAAAGTTTCATACCCTATGAAGGCAAAGATCATGACAGACCTATTTGATAGGATAACTAAACACAATTCAAAGGTGGTTTCAGTGGATAACAATGTTACTGATATGGTCATTACTGTAAGAAGCAATAATGACAAATCTATAACAGAGCTTTTGAGTGAGATTGCGACTATGTCTGAATATGATGTAAGTACTGAGAAGATTAAAAAAGATGATAAAGGCACTTATTATGAGAGTGCTATAAAGGTGGGATTAAATGATAGGTAAAAAAGATAAGCATAGTTTGTTAGATAAGGTTGATGCCTACTTTGCCAAGGAGAAACCAAGCACTCTTCAGATGGCTTATATCGGTATTGCTGCATTGATAGGGTATAGTGTATATACTTTTGTATTTCCTGTTACTGATGAGGCATTAAAAAGTACAAAATCAAGTATAAACAGTGTAAAGCAAAAGATAGCTACAGAACAGAATTATCTAAGTACTCATACTGTAGCACTACTAAATAGAGGAAAATCAGAGCTAAAAAGAAAGAAGATTGAATATGATAACACTATTTATAAGATGAGTTATGTAGATAACAAGTTGACAGAGATTAGCTACCTTCTATTTGATGATAGGAGTTGGGCAAATTTTGTAGATAATATCTCTGAACTTGCAAAAAAATATAATGTAGATATCAAAGAGATTGGAAATAAATTTTTTGATCCAACTTTGAATAAGATCACACATGTAGCTGAAGTAGATGTTGTCTCTTCGGCAAATACAAAAGATATGATTAAGTTTTTAAATGCTATTGAAGAATCAAAGTTGGTGATTGATGTAAATGATATCAAATTAGATAGACCAAATGAGAAGATTGAGGGTAGTTTTAAAATTGCAGTATGGGGGATGAAGTATTGATGAAAAAGTTAATGATAACTCCTTTGTTGGCACTCAATTTGCTAGCAAATAGTGGAGCTAATACGGATAATAAAGAGGCATTGATTGCAGAGTATAAAGAGATGTTCTCAAAAATATCTAAGAAGAGAGTAGGGGTTGATGATGCAATGGTAGATCGTCTTAAAGCTCCTTTTCTAGAAGTAGAGAAAAAAGAGGTGAAAAAGATAGCTATAAAAGATAGTAAGAGTAACTATACACAACCTTTTTCACTTCAAGCAATCTTTGGAAATCGTGCAAAAATAAGTGGTTCATGGTATAAGGTGGGTGATAGAGTAAATGGTATGAAACTAGTTACTGTAAGAGATAGATATGTGTGGTTGAAAAATGAAAAATTTAGAAAAAAATTAACAATAGGAAATAAGAATGAGAAGATTAGCATTAAATAGTTTGAAAAGATCGGTATTGGCTTTTGGTGTTGCATCAATGCTTGTTGGCTCTTTGAGTGCAAAAAGTTGTGATATGAGGACTTTTAATATCAAGGTTGCAGATAAAGTATCTACAAATGAGATATTAAATCAGCTTAGTAGTGAGTGTGGTTTCTCAGTAGTTGAGAAGGATGCATTTTCAAAAGAGAAGATGGATGAGGAGCTTTATGGTGTAAATATCAGAAATATGACACTTGATGAGATCTTTGATACGCTTGTTAAAAGTAAGGGACTTGGATATAGTTATCACAATAAATTATTAACTGTTACAGGTATAAAGTCTAAAACTTTCAAGGTGGATTATGTTAGTACAGATAGACAAGGAAGTAGTAGTACAGATATATCTTTAACCGGTGATACAGGTTCAACTGAAGCATCTACAGGTGGTAATGGTAAAGCTAGCATACTTTCAACTGGTGCTAAAATATCCTCAACAGATAAGTTTAGTTTTTGGTCATCTATCCAAAAAGAGTTAAACTCTATTTTAAACTCTCCTGAGGAGAAGTTTAAAGCTCCTGCTCCAATCATCAATAAAGAGGCAGGATTGGTAACTGTAAGTGGAACACCTAGTCAGTTAGCAAGAGTTAGTGCATATATGAATAGTATGATGAATAGATTGCACAGACAAGTGATGATTGATGTAAAGATTCTCTCTGTTACTCTTAATAATCAACAAAAAACAGGTGTAAACTGGGGAGAGATTTATAAGTTACAAAATGTAAAAGTTGGATATGATTCAATTCATGCAAAAGATGTAGATACATTTACTGATGGTAAGATAAATACTGCATCAAAAAATGGTATTTGGCACTCAAATCTTCTTAGATTCTCGGGAGATACTTCGATTGCTGATATTATCCAGTTTTTAAATACTCAAGGTAAGGTATCATCTATTTCAAATCCAAAGGTGGTAACT
>QNZU01000008.1 GCA_003978405.1 Sulfurospirillum sp. | reverse complement strand
ATTCAGATCCGGCAGGAACTGATTTAAATATTAGGGTAAGTGGAATATCAAATGCAACAGTTGATGAAAATAAACAGTTTACAACCGTAATGAAATCTTTTGCAGGTCAACTCTCAGCCGGAAGTAACGGTATCAAAATTTCTCAAACAGTCAACGCTGCCACAAATGCAGCAAGTATAGATATATTTGATTCACTTGGTACCAAACATACAGTTAGAATTGAGTTTAGAAAACAAGGTTATGTTTATGATGCAAACGGAACAAAAACCGGAGCTCAATGGGCTATGAAAGTGATAGTGCCAGAACCAGGAGAGATAGGAGGAACTGTTAGACCAAATCAGGTAGAAGGGCAGATAGTATTTAACTCTGACGGATCACTAGCTTCATACACACCAGCTTCTATCACATATACTGCAAACAACGGATCCGCTCCAAATCAAACTGTTCTACTTGATTTTGGAACAGCAAACAAATTTGATGGAATTACCAGTTTTGATAGAGAATCAGCCAACAGCGGTAGAAATCAAGATGGATTTGCAGGTGGTGATTTAGATGGAATCAGAATTGATGAGAGTGGAACTTTGATAGGATCATTTACAAACGGTAGGAGTTTTGGTCTAGCTCAAGTAGCAATGGCAAAATTTACCAATGATATAGGTCTTGAGAGTGACGGTGGAGATGTATTTATACAGACAGCAAACTCAGGTGATCCTGTGATCGGACAAGCAGCTCAGGCAGGTAGAGGGTTTATTCAAGCAAGTGCATTGGAGATGAGTAATGTTGATTTAAGTAGATCACTAACACAACTAATCGTAGTTCAAAGAGGTTTTCAGGCAAACTCAAAAACAATTACTACTTCAGATCAGATGCTAAATACTCTGCTTCAACTAAAACAGTAATATCTTTGGAGGGTTATACTTTGCACCCTCCACTTCCACAGCTTCCTCCACCGATATTGAAACTATCATGATATTTGCAATTTGTGCATTCAAATTCTACAAAAGCGGTACCACTGCATCCGCCACCCTTTTGGTCAATCAACTCAATCGATTTTTCTTTACACTTTGGACAAATGCCTTGATTGATGAGTTTTAGTCTCTCTCCCTTTTCATTCAGATATACCACATAAGCCCAAATCAGACCACCAACTATAACAGCTATAAACAAAAGCCAAAGAAGCTCAAACATTATCTTTTGAGTCCTTTCATAGAATCAGCCATATTTTTTAATATATCTTTGAATATGTTTTTAAACTCATCCGCCTCTTGTATAGAGCCTTTCAATTTGTCAGCCATGCTTTTACCTATATTTTTACCAAAAGCTTGTATAGTTTTAAGATACAAGGCTCTTCTAGTCTCTTTCATATTGACTTTCCAACCATCATCTGTATAATTTAATATGGTATCAAAATCAACTCTTACCAGGTTTTGAGGATCATCTTTGAAAAAACCCTCAAGGTAGATAGATGTTGGCACGATAGCAAGAGTTTTGCTTTTTTGTTCAGCTGTAGAGATGGTATATCTTTTGATTTTAATAGAGTGTTGCAGTTTCACATCATCTGTGTCAGATGGACGAACAAATTTTTTGGCATCTTGATAGTCTCTGTTTTTTTGAGCAGACCAAAAATACTTACTCACATTTACAGGACTTAGTGTTTTGGTAGAACAGGCAGTAAAGATAGCAAGTAAAGCAATCCAGATAACGATTTTTTTCATCTTATCCCCTTTTTATTGGAGATTATATCATAACTTGATTTTATGATTAGGATTTAGTAAAATATGAGCAGAAACGAGGAAGGGTATATATGTCATACTTGTATATAGGAATGATCATCTCTTTTCTTATCGCCCTTATAGTGATAGCAAAAGTAATGGATGGGGATGATATGAAAAAAAAGGAGGATGAAAAATGAAAAAGTTTTTTATATTTTTGATAGGCATTACTATCATAATGGGTGCTCTTATGACATACATACTCAAAAATCAAGACCCTAATGTTACAGTCGTTCGAAAAGGTGCATACTGGGAGATGCTAAAAAGAGATGACTCAATGATTGAAAAAAATCATAAAGATTAAAGATCACCGTTTAAGTACAAATAGGTGCTGTTTTTATCGCTAAAAAGAAGTCTAAATCTCCCGTTTTTATAGTTTTGTGTGTCATATTTTTTGCTCACATAAATATATGGCGATTTTTTAACAACATCAACCATCTCTTTATCTACTTTTGATAAAAAGTCCGGCAAAGATGTCACATCAATCTTTTTCATATTTTGGCTCTTGCTTATTAAGTTTACTAACTTTTCTTCATCACCTTTATCTACTTTTATCGTAAAAAGATGGGGAGAGTGAGGTGCTTTGTACCTTCTGATGGATAGCTTCTTTATAATTTCAGGTTTTGGCTTTATTACATATCTCTCAAATGTAGGGGTAGGTTTGCCAAGATAGTATGTCCAAATTTGCAAAGCAAATATCAAGATCAGTAGAAAAAATAGAAAATAAATTGGAATATTTTTCGACTTAAACATATAACTTCCCCTTCTCTTTTGCGATAGATTTAAACTGACTTTTTTGCTCAAAATCTTCAAAACTTTTCGGTGGTAGATAATACTCTTTGCCTTTTTGATAGATCATAAAGGCATCATCAGCGACTACTATGCCGTTTATACTCTCCCATGGGATAAGTTCGCCCTCTTGCATTATACCTGAGTCATCCACATACATCTCAATCGCCTTATCTTTGTATGGAGAGTTTTCAAAATCTCTCACCACTCTTCTTTTAACGAGCCATTTTTTTATAAGGTACCAATATATGATAAGTATAGTAGAAAAAAGAAGTAAGCCTATGTGATTGCCTTTGAGTGCAAATACCACACCAAATTGAGCCATCGCGATAAAAAGCCAACCGACATATCTTCTCATTGAGTTTTTGTAGTGGTAGGTGTAAGATTTTTCAAATGATTTTTCAAGATTTTCTCTATCCCACTTGTAGGATATCTTTATTTTATTAGATGTGCTCATCTGACTCCGATATATACAAGTCCTCTTTTTTCAGACAGTTTT
>QNZU01000080.1 GCA_003978405.1 Sulfurospirillum sp. | reverse complement strand
GAGAGTGTTCAAACTTCTGTAGATAATGATGATCTTCCATTTCCTCAAATGACACTTGTTCAAAAGCTCAAAAAAGTTGAAGAGGTTTTAGATGAGAATATCCGTCAAATGTTGGTGATGGATGGCGGAAACTTAGAGGTTTTGGATATCAAGGAGAATGAAGGAAATATCGATATTTATATCAGATATCTTGGAGCTTGTAGCGGATGTGCTAGTAGTTCAACAGGAACACTATATGCGATTGAAGCGACACTAAAAGATAAGTTGGATGAAAATATCAGAGTGCTTCCAATTTAATGGGTTGAGGTTTAAAGCACTCTTAGAGCCTTCCTTGCTAGAGTCATAGCAAAGCCTTTTTCGTAGTAGGCAGCTTCATTGATAAAGAGAGTGTGAAGACTCTCTCCCTCATAATATATCTCCTCCCCATCAAATTTTCTAAATATCGGTTCTCCTTTAACGATGAGATCAAAATCTCTATCTTGTCTATCTTCGTGAACCATCGCAACGATATTTCCTTGAGAGTCTCTTGGATAATCGATGAGTATCTCATGCTCAAAATACTCCACACTCTCAAGTGCCATCGAGAAGCCTTTGTTATAGTGGTCGATAAAATCAAGTAGGTGATAGACTAGCTTTTGAGTATCAAAAAAGAGATCTGATCTTAGCACTCCTTGAGGGATAGCTCCAACTTCTATAGCAAATCCATGCTTGGCGATAGAATCTACAAAAGCATCCTCTTCATCTCCCTTCCACTTATATACTCTCACTCTTGGATCTTTTTGTTTGAGGTATGAGATAGCCATCCAAGTTAGATCACTCTCATTACTAACTACTATAGATAGTCCCATATTTGATGTAGTTGAGTGAAGATCAACGATAAAATCACTATTTGGACTCTCTGAACTTTTTGGTCCAAGAGTAGAGTTTAACTTTTGAGCCAATCTCTCTTCATAGTTTGCAGGAGACTTTGTAAGAGTAAAGGTATCAAAACATCTATTTAGATCTCGATCTATATATCTTGTGCAATTTTTTATAGCCTCTTCGTTCATTAGTACCACATCAGTTTTAAATGTCTCTCTTTTGATTGGAGTAGGATCATTTTGCCACTGCTTTACAAGATATACTCCTGTTAATTCATTGCCGTGTGTTCCGCCTGTGATTGTTAGATTTTCTATTTTCATAGTGCAATTATATCAAAATGTTTATGTTCTTATATAGTTTAGATGATGAGAGTTTAGTTTTACTATTTTTGATGGATTGTTGAGTTTAAATCCATTTTTTGGGTATATGATGATATCAGCACTATTAATTGCATATTGAAGATCAAAATCTTTTTTGTGTTTGTTGGCAGATGTAGAAAAGAGATAATCAAACTTTTTTAAAAATTTATAATGATCTCCATGATTGATTACCCTGATAGCCAAATTATTTGGATAGATAAAGGTTGTTTTTTTGGAGCGACGAACCAGATTTTTATATTTTTTTGGGATTCGTGTGAGCTTTTTTAATTTTTTAAAATCGCTTACACATATGATAAAGGGCTGTTTTTGGTCTCTTTTTTTGGCAGTTGCCAACTCCTCTTTGGAGTCGGACAAAAATCCTATAGTTGTATCTGTTTGAGCGAGATAAATCATTTGGCTTTTAAGTAATCCTGCAGAGCTTTTGGAGTCAAATCTCTATTTTCTTGTAAAGCAGCAATCGCTTGTGCAGCAGCTTTTGCAGCGGCAATCGTTGTAAAATAAGGGATATTTTGTTTTAAAACAGTCTGTCTTATCATTTTTGCATCATCTTTACTCGCTTTGGAATCGCTTGTGTTTAAGACGATTGATATCTCATTGTTTTTGATCATATCTTCGATATTTGGACGACCTTCGCTGATTTTTAAAACTTTTTTTGCTTCAATGCCTGAGTCTTTCAAAGCCTCTTTGGTACCAGATGTTGCTACTATATTAAATCCTGCTTTGATAAAGCTCTCTCCAATCTCTTTGGCATGAGCTTTGTCGCTGTTTGTAAGTGAGATAAAAATAGTTCCTTGAAGTGGCAGAGCATTGTCACTTGCTTCTTGTGATTTGGCAAAAGAGTGAGGAAAAGTTTTGCTGATTCCCATAACTTCACCTGTTGATTTCATCTCAGGACCTAGGATCAAATCGGCTCGACCCAGTTTTTTAAATGGAAAAACTGCCTCTTTTACACAAACATGATCTTTGATCTTTGGTTTTAGCACACCGTTTTCTTCATAGACTACATCAAAAGAGTCATAAAATTTTAGTGCCTCTTTTAAATTTCCCTGATACATCACCCTTGTAGCAACTTTTGCCATAGGAATACCTGTCGCTTTTGAAGCAAACGGGACTGTTCTACTTGCTCTTGGATTGACCTCTATCATATATATCTCATTTTGATAGACTGCATACTGGATATTTAAAAGACCTTTTATATTGAGACCCAAAGCGATCTCTTTGGTTTTTGTCTCTATCTCTTTTTGAATATCTTGGCTTAGTGATACCGGAGGTAAAGAACAAGCACTGTCTCCACTGTGAATACCTGCTTCTTCTATGTGTTGCATAATCGCCCCTACATAGACTTCATTTCCGTCACTGATAGCATCTACATCCACCTCTATGGCTGAGTCTAAAAACTTGTCTATCAAAACAGGGGAGTCATTGCTTACACTTACCGCTTCGTCCATATATTGGCTCAACTCCTCATCTGAGTAAACAGTTCTCATCGCTCTTCCTCCAAGAACATAACTTGGACGAACAAGTACCGGATAGCCGATTTGTGAAGCGATTTTTAAAGCAGCATCTTTTGTTGTAGCGGTTGCATTTTGCGGTTGTTTAAGACCGATTTTTTTTATAAAAGCCGAAAACTTTTCTCTATCTTCTGCTAGATCAATCACCTCTGCACTGGTACCAATGATCTTAGCTCCAATTCTTGTAAGATCAGATGAGAGTTTTAGTGGTGTCTGTCCTCCAAAATGGACAATTACACCATCTGGTTTTTCATACTCGATTACAGTTCTGACTCTCTCAAAATCTATCGGCTCAAAGTAGAGTATATCACTTGTATCATAGTCGGTTGAAACGGTTTCAGGGTTGCAGTTGTACATGATAGATTTGACACCCATATCTTT
>QNZU01000041.1 GCA_003978405.1 Sulfurospirillum sp. | reverse complement strand
TCATCAACCCCAAGCTCTAAAAATTCCAAATCTTGATGGTTTTTCAATCTTTTTAGTTTTTCTATTTTCTCCTCTTTTTCAATCTTTTTGATTATATTTTGGATGAGATCCTCATATTTTGAAGATATGAAATATCCAAGCTTCTTATTCGATCTTTTATCCACCACAGCAACCAAATCAAGCTCCTTAAATATAGAAGGTTTGGTCTGAAACTCAGTAATGCTACAACTTTTCATGTTTTAACCCTTATAGATTGGTTCTTGTGTATTATAACATGTGTTTGTAAACTTGTGCATAGAGTATCAATAACTTTTTTGAAATATGATAAAATACTTCATTTATGACTAAACTGTTGTAGAAGATGAATATTGCAATGCTATTTCAAATTTAGCATACTATAAAGTTAGGAAAAATATGGAACTTGTATATCTCTGGATTAAAGAGTATAAAAATATAAAGAATCAAGGATTTAACTTTCATTCTCGTTTTAACTGTGATTTTGATGATACAACAAATAAATTGACTATATCAGAAGATGAAAATTATATCGATGGTTTTTTTGGTAAGAATATCAATGTAACTGCTATTGTAGGGAAGAATGGGAGTGGTAAAAGTAGTTTATTGGATCTGTTAGAGCATGTAACAATAAAACATTTCAAATTTGAATATATAATTGTTTTTTTAGAAAATAATGAATTGTATTATAGTATCCCTCAAAATATGAAAATAGAAACATCCATTAAAAATGAAAGAGAATGTTATTCGGAAGGGATGATGTTGCCTACTTTTACAGCAACTAGACTATTGAAAGATAATCTTGCTATTAATGTTGGAGATGATTACTCTTTAAGCTCGGTTGATATATTACATTTTTATGGTAGTAGTCAAGTAAGTAGAGGTTTCTCCAAAAATAATAATTTAGGTGATGTAAATTTTTTAGTACCGTTTTATATCAAACTATATAAAGATAACCCTAATCTTTTTACTCATTTGGATTTTATGCCCAATTTTGATGTTTTGCGTATTAAATGGGGGAATAGAGGAGAAGAGTTATTTAAAATTATACCTCATAGTGGAACATTACAAAGGAAACATATAGAAGAATTTATTAAAAAAAATTATGACAATAAATTTAAGTTGGAAGATGAAACTGTAAATTTATTATCATTTTTATATCGTAAGATCAGAAAGGATAAATATATAGATATAGAGATTGATGAATTAATTTCAAATAATTTTCTCAAACCTTTAGATAGTGTAAGAAAGATATTTACAGATGAACACGATGAAGAACAAGTAAATAAGAAAAGTCTTTCACTATTTACTTTCAACTTAATAGACTCAAAAAAGAATATGAGATTTGATGAACTATCAAGTGGAGAAAAACAATTTTTTAGATTTTCAATCGAACTATTTTTTCAATTAACTTTACAAGTAAATTCCGGTATTCTTCTGTTTGATGAGATAGATAATTCACTACATCCTGTTTGGAAAAAAAGAGTAGTAAAGATCTTGATTAACTTGATAAACGATATAGGAAAACAGACAGGTAAAAATTTTCATATTATTTTTACAACACACTCTCCATTTCTTATCTCCGATATCCCAAAACAAAATATCATTTTTTTAGATAGAGATGAAAATGGATATTGCAAAGTAGTTGATGGATTAAAAGAGAAAAAACAAACTTTTGGAGCGAATATCCACACACTTTTAAGTGATAGTTTCTTTATGGAAGAGGGTCTGATGGGTGAGTTTGCAAAGAGTAAGATAAATGAAATAATCGAGTTTCACAAAGAAGTAGAAGAAGATGGGAGTGATAAGGATTCTTTAAAAAAAGAGTATGACTCCAAAAAATCAAAATTTTGGCAAACTCAATCTCTAATCGGAGAAGATTATCTTAGGCAAGTTATTAAAAATCACCTTGTAGATATTGAAAGTATTTTATTGGGTGAGAATGAAGCCAGAAGTAATGAAATTCAACGACTAAGAGATGAAGCTGATAAATTGGAAAGGTTATAGGATGATAAAAGTCACCTATCAAGATAGCTTTAAATCGTCATATTATGAGTTGATTGCAGACAGTAGGCTACAAAAGTTTGAGAGGATAAAATTTGAAGCATATTACGAAAATCATTTAGAGTCCAAACTTGGTTATTCTCTTTGGGATATATTGTGTGGCGATTATGAAAAACTTTTAGAAATCAAAACAAAATTAGGAACTAAATATCGTAAAGATACTCATATAAAAGGGTTGTTTAACTTTGATAAAACAAAGAATGTAAAGATATCAAAACTACAACCTAAAATTGCCACATTTATGCAAGAAGAGTTAGAGATAGATACATGTTATTATTGTAATATAGAGTTTATCAACAAGTTTAAATCTTCAAATGGAGAATATAAAAATGGATTTACTCTTGACCATTTTATAGACAAGGGAAACTACCCTTATTTGGCACTTAGTTTATATAATCTTATTCCTTCTTGTTATACATGTAATTCCAAATTGAAACACTCGTCTGAAATAAACAATCTTTCTCCATCTTCATCGAGATTTAATTTTGATTTTAAAGTGAAATTTAAGACATTTATGAAAAATGAGAATTTGCAAATCGATAATGAAAATGATTTTGAATTAATTTTAAAAGAGAGTTTTTCGAATGAGTATCAAGATTATATAAAAATATTTGACTTAAATGGGCGATATGAATACCATAAATACAAAGTTATAGAGATGATAAGAAAAAGACGAAAATACCCTGATAGTCGAATCAAAGAGTTAGCTAAATTAACAGAAAAAACAGAAGAAGAAGTTAAGCAGGATTTGTTTGGTGAGTATATTTTTGAAGATGATATTTTGCATAAACGACCATTTTCAAAACTTATAAGGGACATTTCAAAAGAGTTAGATTTAAGTTAGTTACACATTAGTTCTAGTGTTAATATGATTTAAAAAATATGTAATATCTCTTATGAAATTACAAAAAGCACAAACTTTAGCTATACTACTCCCTATGAAATTCCTAGGATTTTTATCAGCCATTTTACTCATTTTATCACTGCTACTCTTCATCCCCACTTCAGACTCTAGCAGAGGCAAAGATCACACCATCTACATCTATGCACCCAAAAACGGTATCTTTTCTCACTCTGAGATCATCTTGAAAGCTAATGACCTAAACCAAAGTGACAAAAGAGTTAGATCA
>QNZU01000063.1 GCA_003978405.1 Sulfurospirillum sp. | reverse complement strand
ATAATCGTGGTATTTGCGAGTGATTGTGTAGGAGTATCCTCATCGATAGTGTATTTGAAACCAAAATCTTTCTTTTTTGACTCTTCTAATAAAACAGAAGCTAACTCCTGAAATTTTTTCATAGGATTATAGATCCTAAGAACACCTTTTTTTATTTCACCCTGTTTTGGTTCGTTAGTAGGCTCAAAAGAGTTACTCAAAGCAATATTTTCTAAAGTGTCATCACTCTCAATTATATTTTGATATTTTTTTTCTATACTATTTTTACCAAGCTTGGCATCTAAATCATAGTCTGATGTAGAATCTGAGTATGCCCTTCTAGGTGTTGAGTCAATCGATTTTCTCATAAACAGAACAAACAGAACAAAAAAGAGTATAGCACCAATTAAGTTATATAGAAAAAAGTCAGAATTTTCATCGCTATTACTCAAGATAGATTGTATATCTAAAAATATACTCTTTTTCTTGGCTGTTATCTTCTTTGACAGAGCATTAAATTTGTTTTCCCATATCTCAAGCCCACTCTCTGGTGTGCCTAAAATAGCATGATTTAACAAATTGGCTTTTAGCTTGTTGTCTATCTTAAATTCTGTTTTAAATGGAGGAACTTTATCTTGTAAAACCTCATCAAGAATCTGGAGTTCCTTCTTTGTGGCTTTTGATGATTTTGAGTTTATATATGCGATAAAAGCTCTATCTTTGGATATTGACTCTTCGAAACTAATTAATTGTTGATATATTGAAAGTTTATCTTTTAGTTTATCAACAATTAAAAGGGTTTTGATTTTACTGTAAATATCATCAGATACTTTATGTTTTAAATCTTTTTCATAATAATCATAAAGAATCTCTTTGATATTTGGACTGATGATATCTACTTTGGAACGAACATATTGCAAATCATCTAAAAATCCTGGATTTGTTTTAAGAAATTTTTCATAGTTTGTTAAAGCCTCATCACTTTTAATTCTAAGTTTCTTAATTTTATTGAAATCAAATGAACCATTTTTCCCTAAATAGATCGCGCTAAAAAGCTGCTCATCCTCCAATCTTTGAAGAAGCATATCAGCTTTAAAAAGTGATGAAGTATAAAAAGTTGCATTTTCAAATATCTTATTTGTCTTGTAGGATTTATAAGTTTGATATGCCAAAAAAGCAGATAGAGCAAGTGAGCTAATAGCCATCACTATATATGCATAATAATAATCTCTTCTCATAGCCCTTCCTCTAACTCTCTTGTTAATATCATGATAATATTTGGAACAAATATCTCTTTGTTTGTTAAAATCTCTTTATAACTTCTCCAATTTTTATTAAATTGGAGTGATTGGTTTAGATTCTCACTCAACACTTTAGTACTGTTTTTTATCTTTTTATCTTCAACATTGATATTTGAGCCTTGGAGAAGATAACTGTTTGTCAAAAATTCCAAATTTAGTTTGTTACTAGGTTTGATTGAACTGTTTTGTTCATTTTGGCTATAAAATGATATAGTCCCTTCTATTATCGTTTTACAAATATCTAGTACCTCTTTTGTGTTCTCTTTTGATATATTTTTTGAAATGATATTTTTTATATTATCCTTACTGTAGATAAGATATTCAAGCATATTTTTGATATTCTCATCTCTACTTTGTCTGGCTAATTCTCTAAAATTATTCTCCATAGAAGAGATAATAAAAGTCAAATTCTCTTTTGCACCGGCACTGTTTTTACTACTGTAATATCTTAAATAACTGTTTGCCAATTTTTGAGCATCAACAGCTATATCATTGATACCATCTTCAAGTGTATCTGATCTGGCAACACCCGAAAGAAAAACAGTTATAATCATTGCAAAAGTTATATATCTCATCCCAAATCCTCAATAAACCTTAGTGTGTAGCATAAAGCTTGGTAATCTCGTTCATCTTTTTAGTGATATCATTTGTTGTTTTAAATACAATGAAAGGAAGACCTCCCTTTTCAATACCCAAATAAAATTTATAAACAATTTTCCACAGTTTATCAACATCATGCAACTTTTGGTTTATCGTGGTGCTGTTTCCTTTATATGCCATCAACTCTTTGTGATTAGCATCAAACTCTTTTACGGCTGATTTCATTTGATCCACGGTATTTTTATCTTTAATACCTGATTGGTAAGCTATATAATACTTTGCAATCCTTTGTGCCAACATTCTTTGTTTACCGCTTTTTGCAATAATTTTTGCATTTTTACTGCCTTTGGTACCTTGCTTACTCTTTAAAGAATCGACCACATACTGGCTACCTTCAAGCAAAGATTCTCCAAGATCCAGAGCAATTTGTGCATTGTCCTGATCATATGAATGAGAAACTGTATCTTTGAACTCGTCAAAACTCATCTGGACAAATGAGAGAAGGTTTTTTATCTCTGCATCATTTATTGATTGATCCAGCTTTTTGAGTGCATTATTAAATTCACCCAGTGAAGTTTTAAGCTCTTTATCGGCACGACCAACAGCGACTTTGTTTCCTTTGTATAGATAATCTTTGACTATTCTTTGAGAAAGCATTCTCTGTCTTCCTGCCAAATCGATAATATTATCCTTTTTGACTTTTTGGCTCACAGAAGTAGTGCTTTTATGACCGGTCTTGGCATACAATACATTGGTACCAATCAACAATACAGTCAATAGACTTACATAACTTTTTTTCATTATTTAGCTCCTTCGAGTTTTGTATATAGGTTTGTAGCTTCATTCATATTTTTTAATATGTCATTTGATTTTTTATAGATTAGAGATGGTATAAATTTTGATTTTGATTTACTCATAATCTCAAAAAACTTAAATGAGTGTTCCACTTTTTTTAAAAGTGTATTTATCTTTGGTGTGTTCTTATCAAAACTCTTTAGTTTTTGATGAGACTCTTTAAACAGCTTCATAGCATCTTTCATTTTTGTGTCAAATTCAGGAGAATTAATACCCCAAACTTTTAACATATAAAGAGATGCCATTCTCTGGGAGAGCATCCTTTGCCGTCCAGATATATTGATAATATCTCCAGTTTTCTCTTTTGATTGTTTTGCAAAAAGACCTGTGGTATTATTGGCTACTTTTAAAAGCTCATCAAGCTTATGCTGTAAAGTCGTAACTTTCTCTTTTGATGGAGTTTCCAAAATCGACTTTTTGATCTCCGCCCAGAGTTTCTTCTCATCCTCAAGAGCTTTTTTTGTAGCACTATCTTTGTTGAACTTCTTTAAAGCCGACAATGATTCATCAAATGACTTTGAAATATCTTCTAGATCTTTTTTGGGATTTCCAAAACTATTTCCCATACCTACCATTGTATAGTCTTTTAATATTC
>QNZU01000072.1 GCA_003978405.1 Sulfurospirillum sp. | reverse complement strand
GATTATAGTTTTTAATTACTTCTCTTGATTGTGTTCCATTTTTTAAAAAGATCAAAACATCATCTCTTCGTTTTGCAAGTGCCAAAAAGAGTGCCAACAAAAAGACCATTATCACAATCCACTTTGAAAGAACTATACCGGTCACTGCTGATCCTACAAAGAGTCTCAAAACAAAACCAACAGCAATCGTTACTGTATCAACAATAGAAATATGCTTTAGCTTGATTGAGTATGCCACATTCATCAAAGCATACAATCCTAAAAACAAAGTTGCCTTCAACGATAGCAAGCTCATTAGAAAAAATCCCAAAATAAAGAGAACAAGCATAATCACTCTTGCCTGTTCTTTAGATATCTCACCACTTGCTAGTGGTCTAAATCTCTTCTTTGGATGAACTTTATCAACCTCTATATCAAAATAATCATTCAAAACATAAATAGCACTTGCTACCAAACTAAATGCTACAAATGCTACAAATGCCTTAAATAACAGATCAAAATCTGTGATCTTTAAAGCAAAAAATATAGGAAAAAAGATGAAAAGATTTTTTATATATTGGTGAGGTCTTAGTAATCTAATAATTGATTTTTTATGAGAACTAAATTCATGCATTTACTTGTAGGTACTCTTTGTAATAATTTATATACATATCTTTAAATTTTTCCAAATTAAACTCACTATTAAATATCTCCACAGATCTTTTAGAGCAATTTTCATAATTTGATATAGCACTTTTTATACCAGATCTAATACATTCAACTTCATTATCTACTAAAACACCATTTCCATCTATTAGCTCAGGACAGCCTCCCACGTCACTCAATACCAATGGAAGTCCAACACCCATAGCTTCTACTGCTGAAAGTGGTAATCCTTCACTATCTGATATCAATGAGAATAGATCATAATTTGCAAAATCATCAAAGCCATTTATCTCACCTAAAAAATACACATTTGATGGAGCATTCATTTCACACTCCTTTCGAGTAGGACCATCTCCCACAAAATAAATATCTGCATCTATATCTCTTGCTGCTTCTACCAATAGATCTTGTCTTTTAGGATATTTAAATCTTGCAACATTTAAAATTTTTGGTCTTTTATTTTGAAGTTTGAAGGACTCCTTCTGTCCAATAGGTAAAGATTTATTTTTTATAAACTTAATCTTTGAAGGATTAATACCAATCTCTTTACATGCTCTTTCATAATCAGAATCAGATACACATAACACTGATTCAGTAATCTTAGAGAGTAACTTCTCTACGCTGACATAGACAAATTTCATCTTTCCACCATTATAAATAGAAGACCATCCATGACTTACATAAATAACAGGACAGTCATAAAAAAGTTTTGCCAATCTACCATAAACCCCAGCATTTGCAGTACCACTTACTACCAAATCTATTTTATGTTTTTTTAAATAATCAGCATACCTCTTCAAAAAAGCAAATGAGAATATACTCTTAATTCTCTCATCTGTCATGTATGAGTCCATATCTGAGTTTTGTATTAGCCATCCCTCTTCATCGGTAACTATATGTGTCTCAAATTGATCTTTTAATATATCAATTTGCTCCTTTACCCATCTTTGAGCACCACCATTTTCAGATTTTGTAACAATAAAAAGAATTTTCTTTTTTTTATGAATAATGCTCAAATTCTATCCCCACATATTTTGATACTTTGACTGATTCTATCATAGATATCGGCTATTAGTAAAGTTTTTTTAAACAATGGATAGATATAGTACAAACCTTGTGTAGATAGTTAACAAAAGTGAAAATCAGAGGTTTATATTGGAGAGAATTTATTTTAAAACCGTGACTAGAAGCCACAAAATATTTCAGTGTCACATCTACTTAAGATATGACACTAATTTATAACTATTGGAAAAGTGCCAATGTTTGACTTAATTTCTCAATCACAGGTCTAATTATATCACTTACACCAGGAATAGATCCGATTTTACCAAGTAAATCTTTCAGTTGTGGTATATACTGAGCAATATAGTTTTTAACTTGATTTTGCACACTTGCAGGCAATTTATTCATCATATTTGCATATGTACCTAAATTACTAACAGCATTGTCTAGTGTTGGTAGTGCCTCTTTAGCTGATGCTTCATCCTTCACATTTGCCAATGTAGATACTAAACCACTCATAGTGTTTTGAATATTCGCACCTAAATTATTAACATCTACTTCCGTTGTAGTTGTAGTTTGATGCTCTATTGTACTAGCACCTCTTTTCATAAAAAAGTTATAAGCCAACCAACCAGCAGCTAATAGTAGTAAAAGTGGAAGCAATTTACTCAAAAATGATTTACCTTCATGTTTAACTTCTCTCGCAGCTTCATGCGCAGCATATGATGCACTAGATGCAGTATCATTAAGACTGTCAAAATTCAATTTTAATCCACTTGGTAATGATTTAGTGATATTCTCCTTTTGACCTCTAAATAGATCTACAAGTGAATCAACTCCAAAACCTTCACCACTTAAGAATTTTCTCTTTAAAACTCCAAAAATAAGTGGTGCTAAAAATCCCATAGCAGATTTTGCTGTACTATGGTCAGTTCCAGAATAACCAGCTACACTACTGATGATATTTCCAAGGATACTACTATTGTTACCACCAAATACTGAACCTAACATCTTTGTTCCCATATCAATTAACGAATCAGGTTTGTGTGAATCTAAACTATCTAAAATACTATCATCAGTATTTTTAAGTGTTTCAAATATACTTTTAGCTCCTGTTGGATTTGAACCAATATGAGCCACACCTCCAAGAAGTGCAGGAATAGCACCCTCTAACAAACTCTTACCCTTATGTGAATCTCCACCTAACATATCACTAATATACCCAATAGCCTTATTTTCTATCTGCTCTTTTACAATATCAACTAAATTAAAACTCATGATCCTATCCTTTTTTATCACTTAAATTGATTACTTGACTAATTAAATCAAGCACCTACTTTAAACTTAAACTCTCATAAAATATTGTAGGACGAAGTTCTTGATAAAGAGCAAAGTAAATAAAACTAAGTGTTATATTTATTATATTATTAATATTTCACAAAAAAGCTCAATGGCTACATAAAATAAATGCTATTATTTCATCTCCTTAGCTAAAAACTTACCCGTATAACTTCCACTCTTTTTATAATTTTTTGCCAAGTGCTTTGGTGATCCCATATCTATGATCTGTCCACCTTTACTACCACCTTCAGGCCCCATGTCGATGATATAATCACTGTTTTTTATCACATCCAAATTATGCTCAATCACAAGTACACTATTTCCAAGATCAACCAAGTGTTGCAAAACCCCCACCAATCT
>QNZU01000015.1 GCA_003978405.1 Sulfurospirillum sp. | reverse complement strand
AAATGAGTCCCAAGTCCTACTCCAAAAAAGATAAACTTTTCATGCTTTTTCATAGTAGAATTTTCTGGTATCTTTTTATCCAATAGATCAATGATAGGAGCTATAGCACTAAGATTATTGGCATCAATCGGATCATCTTTTGCCTTTTTGAGAAACTCTTTGGAGAAGTTATATCTTGGAGTAACTATAAAAATATTGTCCTCTTTTTTATAATCAATACTATTTGTAATCTCTCTTGCATACTCGTTTGTATCACAGCCGTAGAGGTAGTTATTTGTACTTATCTCTTTGACATCAAAATATCCACCATCTTTATACTCAAGATCATATCTCTCTTGAAAGTGTCCATTTGCTACAGCACTATCAAATGAAGCTAATTTATCATAGACTCTTGCTTGTTTGGCTTGTAAATATGTAAGATTGTTTTGATAGGTTTGTAGGGCTTTATCTTCAATAGACGGCATTATTTGCTCCAAAATTAAAATATATTAATTTATAGCAAGTTTTATTCCATCTCTATATCGCTCCATTTAAGAGGTGTAGCAAATGCAATATCAGACTTTGCAGATCTGCCTAATATATCTTTTAGATACTTTGGATGTAGCCCAAATCCAGGTCTAACGGATCTAATATTCTCTTTGGTAAATTTTTCTCCCTTTTTTATATCCTTGGCGACATAAAGGCTTCTTGCAAATCTTCTTGAAGATACTCTTTTTTTATTCATCGTATAATCAACTCTACCCAATAGCTTTTGAGTATCTTTGACAGCTTGAACCATCTGGGAAAACTCGTCAAAATCGAGTGAGAAACCTACATCTGGCCCACCGATAGATTTATCAAGTATAAAATGTTTTTCTATCACTTTTGCACCAAGACTCACTGCCACAACAGGTGCTACAATACCCAAAGTGTGATCTGAAAAACCTACTTCAACCCCAAATGTCTCTTTCATATTTGGAATTGTTAAAAGATTTGCATCTTCAAGAGGTGCAGGATATGAAGAGGTGCATTTTAGTAACACTATATTCTCATTTCCCTCATCTTTGCAGATATTTACGGCATCTTGTATCTCACTAATTGATGCAATACCTGTAGAGATGATCATCACTCTACCCTTACTTGCTGTATATCGTATAAGCTCATAATCTGTAATCTCAAATGATGCTATCTTGTAAGCAATCGGATCAAACTGCTCAAGAAAATCAACAGCACTCTTGTCAAACGGTGTTGAAAAGATATCAATACCTATCTCTTTGGCATATTCAAAAAGCTCTTTGTGCCACTCCCAAGGAGTGTGAGCCCATTCATAAAGCTCATATAGGCTATTTCCATCCCACAATGTTCCACCCTCAATAATAAAATCATCCTTTTTTGACTTCAGTGTCAAAGTGTCTGCGGTGTAAGTTTGAAGTTTAATAGCATTTGCACCTGCTTTTTTTGCAGCTTTTATAGTATCAAGTGCGGTTTGTAAAGAACCGTTGTGATTTGCACTAAGTTCAGCTATAATATAGACACCATCTTTGTTTAGATCAAACTTTCCTACTTTCACTGTTATCCTCCTCAATTTTAATAATATATTTTTTATCACCAATATAAAAAAAACCAGGATAATGCTCATTATCAACGATTCTAAGTAAATTAAACTGATCTTTTATTGTCTTGTTAATATCTAATTCACTATCTTCTTTATTTCTTTTACTATAAAAACTTTCTTCACCATTTTGTGGAATAGCTATTTTATATTTTTCATAATTTTTTACAAATTCCAAACACATATCTATAACCATATTTGCTTGCTTATCCCTTAATTCTTTGTTAAGTTCATAACCTGATAACTTTAATATTTTTTGCATATATATATCACCACTATCAACTCCAGTTGATGCTTCAAACATAGTAAAAGGAATTTCATTTTTACCTTCTAATATCTGCCAAAACATAGGAGACCATCCTTTTCCTTGTGGCAAAGCACTTGCATGAACAACAATATTATGCTTATGAAGTTTTAAATATTTTTTTTCAATAAGATTGTGATAGCTTAATATAAAAACTATGTCATACTCTTTACCTATCTTTCTATGATCGAAAAACAACTGTGAATTTTCTATCTTTTTCTTTAAAATTTCAGAATATTTTATAAACCATTGATCTGGTGATGTAAGAATTGCTATTTTCATCTTAATTTATCTTTCAATATTTTAATTTTATCAATTAAATATTTTTTGTTGTATTTATCCATCTGGAGAAATCTATTTTTTTTCAAGTAGTTATTGATATCCTTTTGGTTACCAGCACTCTTGATAGCAATAAAAGGAATATTCATAAAATATATCTCATTTAAAGTGACACTTGGAGTGACAATAGCAAAATCTGATCTGCTCATCAACTTTGCAATCATATTTGAGTTTATATGAAGTTTAATCCACTTTTTATTTTTACAATAGTTCTTTAACTCTTTTAAGTGCCTATTTGCTGTTGTAGTTACTAAAATCACCTCTATATTTTTAAAATTCTCTATCACTTTTAATATCTTGATATTGATATTACTATGATCTGCCCCACCCATCGCCAAAAAAACCTTAATTTTAGATCTTCTTTTATTAATTGGAGCTCTTTTTTTTCTCTTATACTTGTAAAACTCATCTCTTAAAAGCGTATATCTACTACCACACCTAAGCTCACAACCATTTGGTACCAATCCCTTGTATCTACTTACATCAGCACTGATATTGTGGTTTAGTAATATATCGCAATAGTGCCTCTCATAAGTATCATCAAATGATAAAATTTTTAATTTTGGATTATTTGTTTTGAGTATCTTTTCATCTTCATAAGCTATACCATAGTGATCTATTACAAGTAGATCAATCTCTTTCTTTTTTATCATAGCATCAAGCTCGTCTATATCATTTGATTTTAAAATCTCTATCTCATACCCAGCTTCTTTGATCTTGTGATTTATATTTCCCTCTAATTTTTGAGTGGCAAATATAATCTCTGCATTAGGATACTGTTTAGCCAGTACCAAATCTCTCATGATATGTCCGGTACCAATAGTTGAAGATGAGTCAGCACGAAAGAGGATTTTTATGTTATCTTCATCAATAATATTTGACACTAATTACTCCCTATTTCTTTTGGAAATGGATTTATAATCTGATACATCTTCTCAACCCTATCCCAATCCTCCATAGTATCAATATCCTGAACCAAATACCTTGGCAAAACGATAGGAATAGAACTTTTCCCAAAAGGAATATCATTTGGTTCATTTTGCAGATTTTCCCAATAAAACTGCCCAGCATCTTGATAAGCCTCTTCCAAATCCTGACTTCTGGTACCATAATGCTCCGGATAAAACATT
>QNZU01000024.1 GCA_003978405.1 Sulfurospirillum sp. | reverse complement strand
GTTATCAAAGTCAAAGATATTTAATTTTGCATTTTTATATAAAATTTATACTCGTATAAAACATACGGAAAAAATGGTAAATTATTAAAAAACTTGTTTATTTTATAATATTTTTATGGTTTAAATGTATAATTACAGTATATTTAATTCGTCTTAGATTATATAAAGATTAAATAACGGATGTTACATATCTTTTTATGTGCTGTTTATACCAACTTTTGTAGTATGAGAGCATGGAATCTAATGATGTGTTTAATATGTTGCATAATGCTGTCGAAGCTAAATATTATGGTAAGAAAATCTCTCTAAAAGAGATGGCAAGTCGCTTGGGAATTGCGATGAGAACTTATCAGGATTGGAAGCTGGGCAATTCAAAGCCTCAAGCAGCGACCGTAATTTTTAAAATGCTCGGTGAGCTTGATGAAGAAGATGCAATAAGATTGATAAAAAAGATTTCAAAAGGATTGGAAAGTGATAACGATAAATGAACGAGAGAAAGATGCATTGGAGGATCTTTTTTTAAGTTTTAATGGTACCAAGCTGACAATTTTTGCTCGTTTTAAACTTCTTTTTAAAAAACTTTTATCTTAAAAATCTCATAATTTTAAATCTATATTCTGCTATTTAATCGTACCTAACTTATATAAATTGGTACCAATATCATATTAGGTACCACTAAAAAACCAAAATATTAACATCCTAATATTTATGCATGTATCAAAAAAATTATGATATTTTTATAGTTGAGTCGATAAGACTAAAGAATATTTATACAATTTGCATCATAAAGACTTGACAAACATAGACTAAATGTTGTATAATAACGCTGAATTTCCAAAAAGGAGAGAGTATGAGTAAAAAAAGAGGCTCAAAAGAGGAGCATGAGTTAGGAAATCAACCCTCAAAGTCTGGGGAGACAAATAACTCACAAGATAAGCTCCAAGAAGATCAAGAGATAGAATCTCTAAAAGAGAAAGTTGCAGAGCTTGAAGATAAATATCTAAGAGAGCATGCAGATTTTGAAAATATTAAAAAAAGATTAGAGAAGGAGAAGGCTCAGGCAGTCGCTTATGCAAATGAGCAATTTGCAAGAGATCTGCTTAGTGTCATAGATTCTCTTGATAGTGCTTTAGCTTCAGTTGCAGATGAGAAGGAGCCAAGTGCTAAGATGTTCAATCAGCTAAAAGAGGGGATTGAGCTGACTATTAACCAATTTGCAAAGGTATTTGAAAAACATGGTATCGAACTTGTGTCGATCGATGAAGGATTTGATCCAAATTTCCATGAAGCTGTCATGCAAGTTGATAGTGACGATCACAAAGAAGGAGAGATCGTGCAAGTATTGCAAAAAGGTTACAAGATGAAAGATAGATTACTTAGATCAGCGATGGTCAGTATTGCAAAATAAATTAAAAAGGAGAAGACAATGTCAAAAGTAATAGGAATAGATTTAGGAACTACAAACTCATGTGTAGCAACATATGAGAGGGGTGAGAGTAAGGTGCTACCAAATAAAGAGGGTAAAAATACAACACCTTCAATCGTAGCATTTACAGACAAAGGTGAGGTACTAGTCGGTGATCCTGCCAAAAGACAGGCAGTTACAAATCCGGAGAGAACGATTTATTCGATCAAAAGAATTATGGGTTTAATGTGCAATGAAGAGAAGGCTGATGAGGCTAAAAAGAGATTGCCGTACCATATAGTAGATAGAAACGGTGCATGTGCTATTGAAGTAGATGGCAAGACTTATACACCACAAGAGATCAGTGCAAAAGTATTAATGAAGCTAAAAGAGGATGCAGAGAGTTATCTAGGAGAGAGTGTAACTGATGCTGTTATTACTGTTCCAGCATACTTTAACGATAGTCAAAGAAAAGCGACTCAAGAGGCAGGAACAATCGCAGGATTGAATGTGCTTAGGATTATCAATGAGCCGACAGCTGCTGCTTTGGCATACGGGCTTGATAAAAAAGAGGCTGAGAAGATAGTTGTATATGATCTTGGTGGAGGAACATTTGATGTAACTGTTCTTGAAACCGGTGATAATGTTGTTGAGGTTTTGGCTACCGGTGGTGATGCATTCCTTGGTGGAGATGATTTTGATAACAGACTTATTGATTGGTTGGTTGAAGAGTTTAAAAAAGAGAGTGGAATAGATCTTAAAAATGATGTTATGGCGATGCAAAGACTCAAAGAGGCAGCAGAAAATGCTAAAAAAGAGCTTTCAACCGCAACAGAGACTGAGATCAATCTACCGTTTATCACAGCAGATGCAAGTGGACCAAAACACCTTGTCAAGAAGATAACAAGAGCAAAATTTGAGTCACTCATAGAGGACTTGGTAGAAAAAACTATTAAAACAATCGATGAAGTTTTAAAAGATGCAGGAGTTACAAAAAACGACATCAAAGAGATTGTTATGGTTGGTGGATCTACTAGAGTTCCTATGGTTCAAGAGAAGGTAAAAGGTTTCTTTGGAAAAGAGCTTAACAAATCAGTAAATCCTGATGAGGTTGTTGCAGTTGGAGCAGCAATTCAAGGTGCGGTAATCAAAGGTGATGTAAAAGATGTTCTTTTGCTTGATGTAACACCTCTTAGTCTTGGTATTGAAACACTTGGTGGAGTTACAACCAAAGTGATCGAAAAAGGAACAACAATTCCTGCAAAAAAGACTCAAACTTTCTCAACTGCAGAGGATAATCAACCAGCAGTTACTATTCATGTATTGCAAGGTGAGAGAGAGTTTGCCAAAGATAACAAATCTCTTGGACAGTTTAATCTTGAGGGAATTCCACCTGCACCAAGAGGTGTACCACAAATCGAGGTGACATTTGATATCGATGCAAACGGTATTTTGACTGTTTCAGCTCAAGATAAAGCAAGTGGTAAACAACAAGAGATCAAAATTACAGGAAGTTCAGGTCTTAGTGAAGAGGAGATTCAAAAGATGGTGCAAGATGCCGAGGCTCACAAGGCTGATGATGAGAAGAGAAAAGCTTTGGTTGAGACAAAAAATCAAGCAGATGCACTTGTCCACCAGACCAAAAAATCTCTTGAGGATATCGGAGATAAGATTGAAGATGCAGAGAAAGAGAAAATCGAATCTGCACTAAAAGATTTGGAAGAGACTCTAAAAGATGAAAATGCGACCAAAGAGCAGATCGATGAAAAAGTAAAAACACTTACAGAAGCAAGTCACAAACTTGCTGAAGCTGTCTATGCAAAAGATAATGCATCAGCTGCTAGTGGTACCAATGAGGGAAGTACAGGCTCTAAAAAAGATGACGACGATGTCATTGATGCCGAAGTAGAGTAGATGATAAAGACCAATTTGGTCTTTATCTCACTTAAAGTTCTCTCCTCTTATTACATGCAGAATTTTGCATCAATCACAATTTAAAATATTACAACTATAAATACTTAGTCCTATTTAGAGAATAGTGGCAATATAAGTTACATTTTGTAACACATTGAAAAATTTCTTGTAAATAAAATAATTTTTTTATTTCATAACAAATAATTATATATCGATAAATTTAATTAATATAAAAATTAAATTAT
>QNZU01000025.1 GCA_003978405.1 Sulfurospirillum sp. | reverse complement strand
GACAAAAATGAGACGTTTACTACTTTAGAAAAATTGGCTACTTTGAGTAAAGAAGAGGTAGCGAAAGCCAAAGAGAATAAGGCTACTAAGTATGCTTTTGTAGTAGCTAAGAGGATAGAGGATTCAGTTGCTGTGCAAGAGGTGACATTTGGAATTGCACAAAATCTACCTTTACTAACAGAGAATATAACTTATGGAATTGAAAAAACAGTTATTCCTAAAACTGAAAATTATGATAGTGCTAACCACTATAAATTTGTAACTGATAGTATTCTTGAATTAAAAAATCTCCAGATTACAACATTAGATAGTAATTCTAAAACAACAGAAACAAATAATAGATTTGAACTTATTACATTAAAAAATGGTTCAAAGACATTTATTATTGAAAATTTAAAGATTGCAGTAAAAAATACGACTACTAATCCTTCTACGAAACAAGAAAATACCTTGGGAAAACAAAAAGTTTCAAAAACAGAAGTTAGTGGAAACTATACTGCTTATATTTATACTCATCGTGTAGAAGATCAGTTAACTGGTTTATATGAGACTTGGGACTATGTAGGCAGTAAAAATAATATGGCATTACGAAGTTATATCAACTTTTCTCCTTATTTAGAAGGATATGCAGATAAGCATCGTGCAATGCAAGTTTATTGGATTGATACATATGGAACTTTACTTTATACATTATCTATTTTTAATGATTATGATGATGTATATGCAAATGCAAATGTTGCAGCTCGTTACATGAATCAAACAAGTTATCTTGCAGTACCTAGTGTTACTAATAATTTTAAGAATGAGTATGAAGATTCAAATAATGAATGGACTCATTATGGAACTCCAACGCATACCATAAAAGATTTTGACAAAATAGTTACAAAAGATTTTGCAGGTGGAGCAACAACAGCATGGATAAATAGTAACTATGCACAAACTAAAGCTCAAAATTATGTAAATAATGAAGCTTATGATACACGACAACCATTACTTCTTATTCATGGTTGGCAGGCTGTTAAAATTCATGCAGAAAGAAATCCTGCAATTTTACGAGACTATAATCATAATGAGTTTGAGTACTGGCATAATTTTATTGACTATTATTTAACTACACCTGAACTATACAATAAGTATAAACTTTACACTTACCATTATCCTAGTTATAAGCATATATCATACAATGGTAGAATATTAAAGTATCTCCTTGATGATTTAAAACAAAATTATAATACAGTTCTTGGTAAAGCACTATGGAATGATACGTTAGTGATAATTGGTCATTCTATGGGTGGCTTGGTTGCTAGAAGTCTTATTGAAGAGCATCAAGGCTTAGGTTCAAATGCTGAAAACTTAGGAAAGCTTATTACTCTTGATACACCACATCATGGAAGTCATGGAGCAAATCAAGCTCATTGGAGTTCCGACTTAGCAGATTTTATGGGGGCAAAAGATTTAGGAACAGCAGGGTCTGTTGACCTTATTTGGGATAATTATGACTCTTATTATAGTAAAACAGATAGTTCTAAAGATACTGATAACTACAAGGAAACATTAGATTGGAATAATGCTGATAGTAGATATAGAATCTTAGGTGACCAAGCATCATTTGATAATTATTTTTTAGTTAAAATACCATCTTTTACAAATGATGATTTTATAAATCCATACTTAGCATATTTAAATAAAAGCTTTAGGATAAATTGGGCAAGTAAAGTAAATAGTAATGGTGCTAACAAATATATTTTCTATGTAGCACATAGTTCAGGTGACCAAAATTTTGGAGATAGAGTTAGTAATCCTATTGATACAACATTTTCATATAGAACAACAACTGCAACTTTTAATGGGTATGGTTATGCTTCTGGAGGTGCAGAACCTGTTTGTAGTTCGTTTTTGAGTAAACTTAAGAGTAATCAAAAAAATAATGTGACAAGGTTTGAACCAGATTTTAATTCACCAACAGATTTTATCATAACTAATGAAAATGGTTTATTAGAAAATGATTATATACCTTACCGATACTTTTGGGATTATGACCATCAAAGTATTATGGCTGGACGAGCTCACAATAATAAAGATTGGGATCAATTTATTGACAATAAATCTAGTATAGATTCAGATGAATGTGGACTATCTTCATATTACAATTTTGCTTCGTATTTTAGTTGTGGAACACAACATTATAACTACTATTTATATGCGTATAATTTTTTATACAATAGAAAATCAGATGAAGGAGTAGACAAGAGTCTCATCTATGGTGAACTTAGTAACCCTCTAGCTACAGAACCTGTTTTTATGTCCTTACATAAAGATTTACTTTCTTCGTATAAAGGAAATTAAGATGAAAAAATCAGTATTGTTACTATCTATTTTAATTATAGGATGTTTTTTGACAGCATGTGCCGTACTCCCCTATGTTGCAAGTGTATTAGAACCTAAGCCAGATACATCAACTAAAAGAGCTTGGTTAAATATTTTAGAAAAAGATAATGATAAACAACTTTTAACAGAAGAAGAAAAGTATAAAGCATCTAAATCAATTTGTGCCTTAAAAAACTTAGAAGAGGGTAGAGAAGTTAAAGTATATATTGAAAATTCTAAGAAATTTTGTAATGTAAGTAAAAATGATAAAGTATATTTTTATAGAGAGCACCCAACTGATGGTTCAATTGAAATAAATTTATATTATCTTTTAGTACAAAACTCTGAACCCATTTCTCTTGTACCTATAGAGTTTCGATACTCAAAAGAATTAAGAAGGTCAATTCCAATAGTTGACAGACTACATTAGGAGATGAAATGAAAAAAATACTAAAAAGCATAACCCTCCTAACACCTCTAGTCTTTCTAGGGTGTGCAGAGACCAATAAGCCTAAAACAACTAAAGCTACAGTTGAGCAAGTTTATGATGCCAATAATGTACCACGTGTGATAGTTCCTCCATCAATGAGGCATGAAGTAAATAATGCATGGTCAAAAATTGCCAATGCATTAAAGTTAGACGATAAAGCCAAACGTTCATTTGGAAATTTAGATATTTTGTTTAGAGATGTCTCTGAGAAAATTATGGCAAATCCATTAAAAACAGAACCAGTATTTATGGTGATGCAAAAAGATTTAAATGATGTGAGTTGGTAAAATGAAAATTCTAAAATTTTTTATAGCATTATGGTTAGGTTCTGCACTTATAGGGTTTATAGTGAATCCTATGGTAGGAACATACATACTTTTTGTACCAATAATGCCGTTTGTTGAGATGAGTAATACCTCTTCCTATAATGCGAGGGTTCAAAAAATTAGAGAAAAAATGTTAGAACATAGTTCTCTATTAACAAAAGAAGAAGGCATTAGAGCATCAAAACGTATATGTAATTTAGAACATTTAGATAAAGATAAAAACAATAATGTCATGGTAAACTATGCAAAGCCTTTTTGTAAATTAGAAGAGGATGATAAAATTTATTTTTATAAGGATTATTTAGACTCTTCTCGAGGTTATATTTTAGTACGAGATGATGAACCTATCGCTGATATAGAGATAGAAGTAAAAAGGATAAAAAACCCTAATTTTGATATTAATACATATACTAGAGATAGTGGTATAGAGAGTGGTTGGGATATTCCAATTGTAGAGCAATTACATTAAGGAAAAAATAAACTATAAGATTTTTACTTAGCATAGATAAATTGTTCATTTACTTTCTTGTGTTAAAATAGGATTATTAATTCAGGAGAACTCCATGAAACAAACGAACCACTCAAAAAACAGACTTTTTCCTTTTTACACACTTTGGCTACCGATTACAAGTTTTCAAAAGT
>QNZU01000050.1 GCA_003978405.1 Sulfurospirillum sp. | reverse complement strand
TCGATATGGATATACTTCATGATTATGTTGATGAGCAGTTTGGCTTTATGCACTTAGATCATGATGAAAAGATCAGGATGGATTGCTCCTCGCCCTATGCTATGAGAGGATTGATAGATCTAAAAGATAAATATGATATCGCTTTTGGAAATGACACAGACTTTGATAGACACGGCATTGTCACTCCAAAAGGAGGACTTATGAACCCAAACCACTTTTTAAGTGTAGCTATCTGGTATCTATCTACTCATAGAAAGGATTGGAGTGATGATCTTCTTATTGGTAAGACTCTTGTTAGCTCATCGATGATCGATAGAGTTGTCAATTCTCTTGGAAAAAGAGTCTATGAGGTGCCGGTAGGGTTTAAATGGTATGTAAAGAAGATGTACCAAGGTGAGTTGGCTTTTGGCGGAGAAGAGAGTGCGGGGGCTAGTTTTCTAAGATTTGATGGCACTCCTTGGAGCACTGATAAAGATGGGATTATTATGTCGCTTCTCTCAGCTGAGATTTTAGCAGTCACTGGCAAAGATCCGGCTATCATATATGAAGAGTTAACCAAAGAGTTTGGAAATCCTATCTACAAACGGATTGATGTGCCGTGTTCTTTTGAGGATAAACAGATCCTAAAAAACCTATCTCCTAGCGATCTTAAAGCCTCAACATTAGCTGGTGAAGAGATTGAGCATATCTTCACAAATGCAAGTGGGAATGATGCTCCAATAGGAGGACTAAAAGTAGTAGCCAAAAACGGTTGGTTCGCTGTCCGACCTTCAGGAACTGAGGATGTATATAAGATTTATGCTGAGAGCTTTAAAGATGAGTCGCATTTAAAAGCAATTCAAGATGAAGCAAAGCAGATGTTGGATCTTCTATTTAAAGAAAACAGATGAAAAAGTGTAGAGTCTTACATATCATCACCTCTCTAGCAGTTGCAGGAGCTGAGAAGGTATTGCTTGATCTTTGTATCCATCACGATAGAGAGAGATTTGAGTATCTTGTAGCAGGACTGAATGATTGGGATTATCTGCTTGATGATTTTAAGAAAAATACACTCTACTCTACATCTATCGGGATGGGTAAAGATCCAAAATCCTTTTTCAAAGCTCTAAAAGAGCTTGATAAGATCATAAAAGAGTATGATATCAAGATCATTCATGCCCATATGCAACACCCTCTACTAATGGCTTATATACTCAAACTAAAACACCCAAAACTAAAGATAGTCCACACCTCACACAATGAGAATCTAGGATCCAAGTTTTGGGAACTCTTAACAGGAAAATTAAGATCTTTTAGAGATGCAGATGTGATCTTCTCAGAAGAGATGAGAAGCAAATTTTATCTTGATGATGCCTATGTGGTACCAAATGGCATATCGATAGACAAATATAGAGTCGATGAAGAAAAAGAAGAGAGATTTACCTACCTATCTATCGGCATTTTAAGAGAGCAGAAAAATCAAAAATTTCTTATCAAAAATGCCAAAGAGCTTCAAAAAAGAGGAGTCGATTTTCAAATCTGGATCGTAGGAAATGGTCCATTGGAGAAGGAGCTAAAAACTCTAATCAAAGATGAGGGAGTTGAAGATATTGTAAAGATGCTAGGTCTTAGAGATGATATCCCAAGACTTTTAAACCAAGCCCATGCACTCATCATGCCCTCACTCTTTGAAGGACTACCTATCACTATACTTGAAGCCGGTGCCGCAAAACTGCCTATCATTGCCACAGATGTAGGGGTGATAAGAAGTGTTACAGGAGATGATGCTTATATATGCGAACTTGATTCTTTTATAGACAAGATGGAAGAAGTTTATAACAACTACAACGATGCTTTAAAAAAGGCAGACAATCTACATGAAAAAATAGTATCAAAATACTCCATACAGAGCATGGCAAGAGAGCATGAAAAGATATATGAGAGGATTTGTGGGTAGTCTTATTTTAAAATAAGATTACCCATATTTACCGGCTGATCCACTCCGGCTAATTTTTTAATATCCCCAACTTTTAGCAATTTGCCATCTTTTGAGAAGACTTTTACAACTACTTTGGTACCAGTTGGGTAGTTGGCATTGAGATTTAACACAAAATTTTCAGAATTTATTTTTCCATAAACTTGATACACATTTTGTGAAGGATTATCACTTCCAATAGTTTGATCTGTATATGCTTTTAAAATATAGTCACCACTTGAATATTTAGATTCACGAACAATATTGTTTTTTGCGACAATAAAATTTGCATAATTATCTTTAATTGACATATTTTGAATAGTTTCTTTATGTAACTCTTCCTTTTTGTCAATATTTTCTTTTACATTAGAATTAGAACCACAACCAACAATCAAAAATAACAACAATGACAAACTTAAAATTTTCATATCTCTTCCTTAAAATTTAAAATTTTAAAACTACATCATGAGCAACTTTTATCCAATAACCCTGAGGTTCCTCAAAATGTGTAAAATCATTTAAAAAAGCTTTTCCATTGTCAACATTTGATTTTTTATATGTTGTAGCTCCACTTATAATCAAAAGGTTATCTGCCCCCACTCTTTGCTTGATTTGTTCTAAAGTCAACTCTTTAGGAGGGTTGATTAAATTCCAATCTTTTTTAAGTGAAATTTCACTCACATCATAATTTAATTTAAAATCTATCTTTTTATCATGGGATAGCTTAATCCAGTATCCTTGCCCTTTTTCAAACTTTTTAAAATCATTTAAAAAAGCTTTTCCATTATCAACATTTGATTTTTTGTATGTTGTTTTTCCACTTATGATTAAAAGATTGTCTTCTCCCATCTTTGATTTTAACTCATCAAGAGTCAAAAGTGAGTTAATACCCACTAAATTCCAATCTTTTTTCAATAAGGCTGAACTAGTCTGACTAGATTCAGGCAGTGTTGTAACAGTTCCAGATATCCCTGCAGAGTCAGCAGCTATAAGAAATGTGCTAAAAAATAGTGCCAATATCACTACAAACTTCTGACTTTTACCTAAAATAATCATAAACTCCATCCTTTCTCACTTAAATATTTGTTGGATAATTATAACATACATTCCTAATGTTCCATAAACCTTTTAATAAAATTCAATATCTATTCTTCAATAAATATTGTTCCAACATTTATAGATTCATCTCCATCTGGATTTTCAACTATTGTTTTTAAGGCACTATTTGCTAATAGTTCACCATCTTGTGAAAATACTTGAACAACTACTTTTGTCCCATTTTCATATTTGTGATTTAATTTTAATACAAAATAATCATCAAATCCACTGATTTGTCCATATACTTGATAAACATCATCCGAAGTCTGGTCTCCAAAATCATGATCAACCATAGCCTTTAAGACATATCCATGAAAATCTTTTATAGCATCATGCACAAAATTATCTTTGGCAACATAATAATTTGTATAAGGATTTTCAACTTTTTTCTTCTCTACTTTCACTGTTCTAGTTATACTTGCACTGTTTCCTGCACTATCTGTTACACTGTAAGTGATTGTGTATGTTCCAGCTTTATTGGTATTTACAGTTCCACTTGTTGTGATCTTGTTTGTGATATCTCCATCCTCATTATCACTAGCTGTTGCTCCTGGATCAGTAAAGCTATCTCCCTCTGTGATTGTGATAGGGTTTGATCCTTTTAATGTAATGGTTGGTTTTGTAGTGTCAGGTTTTTTCTCTACTTTCACTGTTCTAGTAACACTTGCACTGTTTCCTGCACTATCTGTTACACTGTAAGTGATTGTGTATGTTCCAGCTTTATTGGTATTTACAGTTCCACTTGTTGTGATCTTGTTTGTGATATCTCCATCCTCATTAT
>QNZU01000052.1 GCA_003978405.1 Sulfurospirillum sp. | reverse complement strand
TTGGAGCAAATTACTAAGATAGTTGATATTCTATTCAACTCTATTAAGAAGAAGTTGGTTGAGAGAGAGATCGATATAGATATCACTCAAAAAGCTAAAGAGCATATAGCAAAAGAGGGATTTGATCCAGTCTATGGTGCTAGACCTTTAAAAAGAGCACTATATGAAGAGATCGAGGATCGCTTGGCTGAACTTATCCTAAGAGATGAGGTCAAAGAGGGTGATAAGGTCGTATTTGATGAGCAAAACGGTGAGATTGTTGCAAAAGTAAATTAGTGATAAGTGTCATCATTCCCGTATATAACAGGGAAAAGCTTATAAAAAGAGCGGTGGAGTCTGTTTTAAATCAGACTCTGCCACCTGGTGAGATTATTGTCGTTGATGATGGATCAAGTGACTTAACCGCTCAAACTCTCAAACTTTACAAAGACAAAATCAAAATAATCACAACAAAAAACAGAGGTGTAAGTCATGCTAGAAATATTGGTACCAGACATTCAAGCAGCAGATGGATTACATTTTTAGACAGTGATGATGAGTGGCATGAAAGAAAGCTAGAACTCCAATACTCCTTCCATCAAGAAAATCCCCAGATTTTATTTTCACATACTCTTGAGAAGTGGGTTAAAAATGGCAAAACCATAAAACAAAAAAAGCATCATAAAAAACCATATGGCTGGTGTTTTGATGAGAATATCAGCTTTTGCAAAATCGCTCCATCCTCTGTGATGATAGATAGAAGTGTTTTTGAGAAGCTTGGATATTTTGATGAGAATTTAAAAGTGTGTGAAGATTATGATCTTTGGCTTAGGATACTAAAAGAGTATGAGTTAGGACTCATCGAAAAAGAGCTTGTAACAAAATATGCAGGGCACAAAGATCAACTCTCCACCAGATATCACTCGATGGATGAACAGAGAATTTATGCTCTAAAAAAGCATATTGGTACCAATGGTGTAAAAGAGCAGATTATCAAAAAATATAGAATTTTGATTGAGGGTGCTTTAAAAAGAGAAAAGTTGGAGAAAGCTTTAATTTGGGAGGATGAGTTAAAAAGATTGTAGTTTTTGCATAGAGACAATAAGATTTGAGATAACAATTGAATAAAGTTAATTTAAGTATTATGTTTATAGACAAGCAACTACCAAGGAATCAGCAAAATGAAAGATACAACAATAAAATATCCAAAATATTTCCAAGAGATCATGCAAGAGACAAAGGATATAGGATTTGATCAACTATCAGATGACAAGTTAGGTTCACTTCTTCGCTCACTAGTTGCATCAAAGCCAAATAGCAAGATATTGGAGCTTGGCACAGGTACTGGTCTATCAACTCTATGGATACTAGACGGCATGGATGAAGACTCTACTTTGCAAACAGTAGATAACGATGAGAGATTAGTAAAGATCGCAAAACGATATCTCTTAGATGATAAAAGAGTAGAATTTTTTATAGAAAATGGTGAAGATCTGATCTTAAGAACAAAAGCAAACTCGATAGATCTCATATTTGCTGATACATGGCCGGGAAAATACAATCATCTTGAAGAGACACTAGCACTTTTAAAAAGTGGAGGCATATACCTAATAGACGATATGCTTCCTCAAGAAAATTGGCCAGATGGGCATGATATAAAAGTTGAAAACTTAATCAAATATTTAGAAAACAAAGATGATCTAATATGTACTAAGTTAGATTGGTCGACTGGTGTTATGTTGTGTGTGAAGAGGTAGAATTATTTAACATGTCTTTAACAAATTAAAATCGCAAACATTACAATTCAACGAAAAGGTGGATACAATGGAAGAGAAACAGCCAATATGTTGCAGTCTAAAATAAATCCTGCTGAGTTGATAAAGTAGCAATTTCTCATAGGCTTAGGAAAGAAAAGTCTTTTTTGCTCATAAACTTAAAAAACCCACTTTCAATGCTTAAAAATCTTTTTTACTTAAAAAAGTAGTTAAATAATTTTAATTATAGTCGATATTCTTATTATTATTTACAAGGAGTAAAATCATGAAAAGTATAAATCTTTTATATCTGTCAATTTTATTGACTTTGGTTTTTTTTAGCGGGTGTGAGAGTAGCAACAAGAAAACTTCCTTAAATCAAAACAGCATAGATTTGGTACCAAATACCATTGAGAATAAAATCAGTGATTCAAATGACACAGATGATGTGGTACCAGATAACTCAAATTTTGATATTAACAATACTGATGTGGTACCAGATACTTCTTTGTCAGACAAAAATAGTAGTACCAACATAGATACACCAAAACAGACTGCTTCAAAACCTCTCTTTGAAGATGGCAAGTTTGGTCAAATCATATTATCAGATCATACAAGATATGAAGATATAATCGCAAAAGATGCTCTTTTTATAGATATCAGAAATGATTGGGAGAGAGAGTACTACGGCTATGCCAAGGGCTCAAGAAACACTATTGATGGTTATAAACTTATTTTTCAAATCAGAGAACCAAATGGTCGTGGTGGATATGTTGATTCACAAAATAATTATGAAGTGTTTAAACAAAATCTCTTAAAAGTGGTAAATAATGACAAATTTAAACATATCATTTTGATTTGTCACTCAAGCGGCAGAACAAAAAGAGCAGCAAAAGCTTTAGCAGAGGATGGATTTAGATCAGTTGAACATATAGTAGGCGGATTGAATGAGTGGGAAGATGTGGGATTGCCTATACTTTATCCTTAAAATTGCAAAGTAGATAACACTTTTAGCAAATATTGTGAATTTTGCGATAAAATATCCCAATTTATTAAAAAATGGGGAAAACATGAGTACAAATCGTGCAAAAGTCTGGAAGTTTGGTGACAACATAGATACAGATTTGATAATAGCCGCCAGGTATCTTAACCACTCAGATCCAAATATTTTGGCAAAATATGTGATGGAAGATGCAGATCCTGAGTTTGTAAACAAACTAAAAGAGGGTGATGTAATAGTCGCAGGTGAAAATTTTGGTTGCGGCAGTTCAAGAGAACATGCTCCAATAGCCTTAAAAGCTGCCGGAGTATCTGCCGTGATAGCAAAGAGTTTTGCAAGAATCTTTTACAGAAATGCATTTAACATGGGACTTCCTATATATGAACTTCCTGAAGCAGATGAGATTAACAGTGGTGATGAGTTGATTATCGATGCCAAAAATGGTGAAATCAAAAATTTAACAACATCAAAAGTCTATAAATTCACTCCAATCCCTCCTTTTATGCAGGAGTTGGTCGATGTAGGCGGATTGATGGAGTATGCCAAATCTTATAAAGGTAATCAAAATGAAAAGATATAAAATTGCCATTATCAAGGGTGATGGAATAGGACCTGAGATCGTTGATGAGGCGATTAAAGTTTTGGACTCAGTGAGTGTAAACAGTGATTTTGAGTTTGATTATCATGAGTATTTGATGGGTGGAAATGCCTATGAGATTACCGGTGACCCACTTCCACAAGAGACGATAGATGGATGTTTAAACTCTGATGCCATACTCTTTGGAGCTATCGGAGGAGAGCAGTGGGATAACCTTCCAAGGAAGATGAGACCGGAATCTGGATTGCTAAGATTAAGAAGTGAATTAAATTTATATGCAAACTACAGACCGGTACAAGTCTATGACCCACTGATAGATGCAAGCAGTTTAAAAGCTGAAGTAATCAAGGGTGTCGATCTTTTGGTACTAAGAGAGTTAACCGGTGGAATATATTTTGGTAAACCAAGACTTAAGGGTGAAGATAACTCTTACAACACCATGGTCTATACAAAAGATGAGATTGTAAGGATTGCAAAAGAGGCATTTGAATCTGCGATGAAGCGAAAAAAAAGAGTCTGCTCTGTGGATAAGGCAAATGTTTTGGAAGTGAGCCAATTTTGGAGAGA
>QNZU01000046.1 GCA_003978405.1 Sulfurospirillum sp. | reverse complement strand
AAGAGGAGCTTTCGAATATAGTCCTCTTTTTTCTTTTCACTAAAATGTTCTAAATTTTTTGCAAGTCTTTTAAGAAGTTGGTTAATATCTTTGACACTACATAGAATGGCAAGTATGTTGTCGTTGATATCTTCACTCTCTATGAGTATTTGGCAATCGATATCTTTGATGTATTTTACTTCATAGCTATATCTTAATCTATCTGTTTTTAGTGAGTTTTTGGTTCTGTTTTTGCTCTCACCTAGATAGAGGACAGTTTGTAGAGGAAACTGTTTGTGTTTATTCTCTATCAGCAGGGCATAGTAGAGCATTCTTTTTGGCATATTTGGATCATCTGCTAGTTGTATTTCAAGATGAAATATACTATCATCTTCAAGTCTTACGACTAGATCTGCTTGTTTCTCTTCTACTTTTGGAAACTTTGTCTCAAGCAACTCTTTTGCTTCTTTATCCGTTAAGAGCTTTACAAATGTCGTAGGAACTTCTTGGAATATCTCTCTTATGGTTCTATCATAGATGAATTGTTCTTGTGGTTTTTTTGTTTTTTTCATAGAAGAATTCTATAAAAATATTTTAGATTGGTAAAATTATATTTCATTTTGAAATATTTATTGACTCCATCTATTTTACTTTTTAGATAGTTTTTCTAAAAGCATTTGATACACCCCTTGAACACTCATAAATGAAACATAATTACTTCAACCTATTTATACATTACTAATTCATCTCTTTTTCTGAGCTATTAAGTAGCTGTATCATTGAATTTCCAATTATTTTATTTTGATTTTGGATTATTGTTTGATATAATGGAGTTATATTATTATAAAGAGGTTAATTATGGCAACAATTAAATTAAACGATCCAGATATTGACCTTATTATTAAAGATAAGGGTTTAGAGCTTATAACACAAGATGTTTTAGAATATATTAAACTTAAATTTTCATCTGATAAGGAAAATAAATTTAACAACAACCTTGATGAGAAAATCAAAAATTCTAAAACAACAAATAAAAAAGCTGGGGATGATTTTTTAGCTTTAACTGCTGATATAAAAAGTAATCTTTCAAAAAGTTATACTGCAAAAGAGGCAAAACAAGAATATTTAAATAGTAAAATATAATGGTAATCTTTTTAGATACAAATATTATGTTAAATTCATTTTTAACTAGAGATGATGATACTTCAAGTCAAGTTATAGCTTTTTTATTAGAAAAAGAGTATGAAATCTATATAAATGCAATAAGTATCATTAATATAGACTATCACCTAAAAAAAGAGTTTTCAAGACATCAAAGAAAAAAAACTATTCAATTTTTATTAGATTATTTTCATATTGTTCAAAGTGATAAAAATGTTTTTCAAAAAGCCTTAGATAGTGATTTTACTGATTTTGAAGATAGTGTTCAATATTTTTCAAGTAAAAATATTGAAGCTGAATTGATAATTACAGATGATAAAAAAGGTTTTAAAAATTCTGAAATTCCAGTTTTTAAAGCTAAGGATTTTTTTAAAAGATTTATAAAATAATTGAGTAAAATGCATCTACCTCACTTGTTTATTTTGTATGTGGTGATTTATGGCTTTGGTTGTAGTCTATTAATAATTATATGAATAAATGCCCTCATATTACTCATTCGTGTCCATCCACTGATCCTTGTCCATACTTCAAAACCTAAAAGGGGAATCACCCCATAATAAATTCCCAAAATAAAGCTAACAAGATATAATGCTCCCTTATTTTGACTCGACATATTCTATACCTTTTAAAAGTTATTAAATTTTAATGCTTTACCTCTTTTATCGTAATCTATTATTATTTTTCTCCAAACATTTTAAGTAAGGACGCATTAAAGGAAATCCAAACACAATTCCTGATACCACCAATATACTAGATAATAAAAATGTGATTGTAACTAAATATCCAATTACATACGGTGCAATAAATATCAAAACACCAATCAATGCCTTTTTTTTATATTTGCTACAATCAATCAAGTTTTATCCTTATCAACTTTGTAAATATACAATAAACCTGATGAGGCAAGAATAAATAATATCGTAGCCTCAAAATGAAATTTATTTTGGGTATCTAGATACAAAGAGATAAGTCCTGCTAACCAGGATGCTATCTCTATAACTTTATTGAGCATAATTATCTCCACTAGTTTTGGTATATGTGCGTAATCCAAGTGTAGCATATGGGGCGATAGGGGCAAATGGCTGAGTAGCAATATCAATAATAGCATGTCTATAAATAGCATAACTATCTTGAGCTCCTAACTCACTAAGTAAATAATCACTAGCTTGTCGTGTTCCTAGAAAAACAGCACCCATTTCTATTTGCCCTGTTCTCATTGAAGCAAAAAGACCCACTCCAGAAACGGTTCTTAAATTTTTCAATCCATTAATTAAACCTGTTCTAAACCCTTGAACCGCTCTTTCATTTATCTCTTTTATCTGTGAAGCAGGAGCATCAGGATCACCAAATGCTATTTTATTGGCAATACCATCCATAAAATCATTATACAAATACTGAAACGCACTACTCCAAGCTCCATTGGCAAACTTTCCGCCTCCAAGCTCACTGGCTGTTCCTCCTACTATCGCCATTACAAATGCTCCTTTGTATCCTGATCCTGCTCCGATACTAAATCCGCTACTGACAAATCCACTTAAAAATGCTCCTTTTGTGGTGCCGTATCTCACCTCTTGTATCAATGTCCTACTCAAGCCGTGAGCTACTGCTTTCATCACGGATGCTCTATTGACTCCGTTAAAGAAGCTTGCTCCGTGTGCGTTTACTCCTGTTAGTGCTCCTACACCCTCTGCCACTCCGAATGATACTCCGGCGGTGATATCTCATCTAATTACCCATATTTTAATTCTTCATATCTTTTTATTCATCAACTTTTTTATATAAGTAAATTTATATTTATAGACACATCATTTAGTGTAATTCAAATACAAAATATAGATTCCCAAAAGCATCTCCGGTAATCCTACAATATAGTTCATAGGACTTTCAAGCTCTCTTCCCACACCCAATGCAATAGTTACTTCTCCTGTTGTGACTATTAATAACCCTGCTATTAAGAACATAATTCCCATAAGATTGCTCATTTAACAATCTCTTTGATGATTTGTCTTGTTACAAAACCACTAACTTCTGCAATAGAAGTAGATGTAGTTACTGTTGGATTACCTGACATTAATCCCCTGACATATTGAGTCGTATTAATAGGATTACTCAACACATAACCGGTAGTCAATACACCTCCGCTGTATCCTCCTGCTCCTACAATCCCTGATGCATGTAGCAATGGTAGTTTTGCATACCATGGACTCTTATCTATAGCTTTTATTGCACCTTCCGTGCCTGATATAAGTGCCTGTTTTGCATCATCTAATATTTTTCCTTTCATATTATACAATCCTTTTAGTGATTGCGACAAAGTCAAATCATTATACATATACCCAAACGCACTACTCCAAGCTCCATTGGCAAACTTTCCGCCTCCAAGCTCACTGGCTGTTCCTCCTACTATCGCCATTACAAATGCTCCTGTATATTTTGCTCCTGCTCCGATACTAAATCCGCTACTGACAAATTCGCTGAAACTTAGAATGAGACTTCGGTGGTGATACCCCATTTGTTTATTTTTTATGCGGTGGTTTATGGCTTTGATTATAATCTATTATGCATTGGATATAAGGCAGTACAAAAGCAACACCACTATACCCTGCCCCAAAAATATACGCTATACTCAATAATTTTAAAAATAAACTTTTACTAACATTATCTTTAAGTAAAACAATTGCAAACACCGATATAAACAAAAGTAAGCCTACTTTCGCTTTTTTTACATATTTATCACAATTCATCACTGCACCTGTATAGTCTTTTTCATATTATTTTATTA
>QNZU01000064.1 GCA_003978405.1 Sulfurospirillum sp. | reverse complement strand
GGAGTTCCTCCATTTTCACTCTTTTGGGGAAAACTCTATCTTATGAGTGCTGCGGTAAATGCTGGGTTTATTACTCTAGCAATCATCATGGGTATCAACAGTGCAATATCTGTTTATTACTACTTGAAGTTAATCGTATATATGTTCTTAAAAGAGCCATCTACTAATGAGGGTACGATATATATGAAGAATGCTTCTACAACTCTAAAAACTATCATTGGACTAGCAGCGTTTGCAACAATTTTTGCTGTATTTGTTGTTGGACCACTTCTTGATATGATCACAAAATATGTGAGTACGAGTGGTTACTAAACAGATCTGATCTGATCGTAAAGATCGGATTTGTTTAAATTGTTGGCTTATGTTATAATCTAGCCTATGATTAAGTCAATATTTTTAATTTTATTTCCATTATATTTAATTAGTGCAACTTTGACACTGAACTTGGCAAAAGATGACAATAGCACATTTTCCATATTACATCTAGATGATCAAGATGATATATATTGTAAAAAAACCAAAGATGAAGATTTTAAAGAGATTGTTGTTTGCAAATTATCAAAACAGATTACAAAGAGAAAAGAACCCATAGAAAATCTTTTTTTTAAAATCTATTTTGAGAATGATAGAGTGATAATTTATCCTAAAAATAGAATACATTTTTATAGTTATGATGATGATTTTATCACATCAAATGTAATTGTAAATGATATTAATAAAGGTTCAAAACATTGGATCATAATAGGAGATAAAAATCCACAACTATTTGAATCCAAAATTGATGAAGAATTGAATTTTCCTGTTACATTTCCAAAAGAAGATCCACCATTTATCGGAGAGTTAAACAGTAAACTTGAGCCAATAGTCAAAGAGAGTGGGGCATCATTTTTAAGAAAAGTAAGAAGGCTCTATAAAAGAGGCGATTATGAGATGGTGATAGACAAAGTTAAAAGAGGTCTGTTTGAACTTGAGTCTAGTTTTAAACCTTTGGCAAAACTATACCAGATAAGGGCATTAGAGAAGATAACACTCAAAAAAAATGCAGAATATGATCCTATGGATATAGTGGATATTAGTACCGAATGGCTGGAAGAGAATCCATCAAATGAACATATCAGTGAAGTGATGTCAATAATAGCCAAAGCTTACATGAAAATGGGTAGAAACAAAAAGGCAAACGAGTATTTAGATATGTTAAAAGAGGAGTTTGATAAAGATCAATTCTACTTTGAAGCGAAACTTTACAAATGTGATAAATTTTATAATCAAAAAAATCTCACAAATGCACTAAAGTGTTATCAAGATGTTCTATATGGTACCAATAGCTTGGAAATTGCAGCAAGATCAGCAATCAAACTCTCAGATATATTTCTTGAGATGAAAAAGAAGAAAGAAGCAAAAGATTATATTCAAAAAGTTTTTCATGCCAATAAAGATCTGTTAAAGATAAATTATAAGCTAAGTTATACTCTGGCAAAGAAATTTGCAGATTTAAATGATTCTAACCAATCAATTCAAATCTTAGAAGTCATAAAAGATCAAAAAGAGTTGGACAAAGATGAAGTAGCAAAAAATAATGCATATTGGAATGAACTAAATGGCAAAAAAGATAAAGCTCTAAAACTCTATGAAGAGTATTTGGATAAATTTCATGATGGAAAATTTGTAGATTTTGTAAAAAAGAGATTGGATAATCTTCTTCTGTTTAGTGACGAAAACAATCAGAGCAAAAGAGTAGAACTGATAGATCAAATTATAAAAAAATATCAAAATGACAAATTATCTAAAAAAGCTCTGTTAGAAAAAGCAAAGATTCTTTTAGAAAACAAAGAGTACCAAAAGATACTCCAGATAAAAAAAGAGTTAATTGATGCAGGTGGAAAAGATTTGGTCTATGAAGTGGCAAAAAAGAAGTTTGAACTTGATTTAAATCAAAGCAAATGCAAAGATGCTATAGCATTAATGGATGAATTTAATATCACCACCAAGCCAAGAGATCTTACGAAGCTTTATCACTGTTTCAAAGAGGTAAAACAGAACAAAAGAGCGATCAATATAGTAAAAGAGTTGGAAAAACAGAGTGACGATCCCGCTGTTAAAGCAAAATATCTGTATGAGTTGGCAAAACTCTATAAATATGAGGGAAATTATAAAGCTATGCTACTTAGTGCAAATGATTTAAATGAACTAGGTAAAATTACTAATATATCAAAATATAAAGATATATGTCTTGAGAGTGTCAGGGCATACTATCATATAGAGGGTCTTGATGATTTGATGCTAAATCAGATAAGAAAGTGTGAAAAAGAGCTAAAAGATGATGTAAGACTACTTGATATTTATGAGCTTGGATTGAGTATCGCCAAAAAGAGAAATGACTCTAAAATGATAAGTTTTTATGCTAAAAAGATGATAGATTTACAAAAAAAGTATAGACTTGATACCTATACACCATTGATAGAGATTGATTATGCAGAAGCTTTGAGAAGTGACGGAAAATATGATAAAGCACTAAAAGTGGTACTGGAACTTTTATATAAAAAGCTTAATGATACTCAAAGGGCACATGTATTGTATCTGGCTGGATATCTAAGTGAAAAGTTAAATAAAATAAAAGAGGCAAAAGAGTTTTATGCCAAGTGTGGAGAGATCGTCGAAGATAGTGCATGGGTGCAGTTGTGTGCAGAAAATTTGGATCTCTTGGAGCAGTAAGAAATCCTCAAATAATTTAGCTATAATATCCAAAATTTTAAATTGAGGAAATGTCGGTAATGGAAAAAGCAAAGTATATATGGATGGATGGAGAACTAACTCCTTGGGATGATGCCAAAGTCCATGTACTCACACACACTCTTCACTATGGGAATGGAGCAATAGAGGGAACAAAAGCTTATAAGACTCATGATGGAAGATGTGCTATTTTTAAACTAAATGAGCATACACAAAGATTGCTAAACTCATCAAAGATGACACTTTTAAATGTCCCTTACAGTGTTGAGGAGTTAAATCAAGCTCAAATCAAGCTCTTACAAGAGAATAAACTGTTTGATGGGGCATATATACGACCTTTGGTCTATCTAGGATATGGTGTTATGGGATTGTATCATAAAGAAGCACCCGTTCATGTAAGTATCTCATCTTGGGAGTGGGGAGCATATCTAGGTGAAGAGGGTCTAAAAAATGGTATCAGACTAAAGATAGCATCAATGACTAGGACTCCAAATACTTCCGGAATGGGCAAGGCTAAAGCGGTGGCGAACTACTTAAACAGCCAAATGGCAAAGTTTGAAGCGATAGAGTGCGGATATGATGAAGCACTTCTTTTAGATGACCAAGGTTATGTAGCAGAAGCTAGTGGGGCTTGTTTTTTTATGGTACGAGATGGAAAGCTAATCTCTCCACCAAATGACAACTCTCTTGAATCAATCACTCAAGCAACCGTTATAGATCTAGCAAAAGATATGGGTATAGAGGTGATTAGAAGAAGAATCACAAGAGAGGAGATATATATAGCAGATGAAGCTTTTTTAACAGGAACTGCAGCAGAGGTTACACCGATTCGTGAAGTGGATGCTAGGGTGATAGGGAGTGGAAGCAGAGGTAAGATCACAGAGGCTTTGCAAAATGCATATTTTGATGCAGTTGCAGGGAAAAATGACAAATATGTCAAATATTTAACTTATATCAATTAGGAGAGGGAAAAGATGCCGGCAGATTTAAATGACTATTTCAACAAAAACGGAGGGGGAGATAAAAAACCCCAAAAACCGAACAGACCAAATATAGAACCGCCTGAGTTTTTACAGGACTTTAGTAAAAAAACCGGATGGATCTATGCACTAATAGCACTGATTGCTCTTCTTGTGATAGCAAAACCGTGGGTAGTGATAAATTCCGGAGAGGTCGGTATTAAAGCTACGGCAGGTAAATATGA
>QNZU01000051.1 GCA_003978405.1 Sulfurospirillum sp. | reverse complement strand
TTTATATCTTTTAAGATACTTTTAAAAAGTGCCTTTGGATCATTGGCAAGTAGAAGTTTTTCCGCTTTTTTATAGACTGTTTTATCCATCATAGCAAACTCATACAGTAGACCTGCCAATCTGTCATGATCGATTGAGCGGATATCTTCGAGTGTGAGACTTTTTTTCATAGGGGGTATTTTAGCATAGTATTGGTTTTATTTACTATCCAAAACCCCTAACCCATCCTCAAAACCAAAAGCTCCTTATCCACCTCATCACTAAACATAGATACCTCCTCCATATTCACCAACTCCATCTTCGACTCTCTTACGATATCATCTTTATCATGGTAGTACTGAAAAATCTTCTCACTCTCTTTTTGATAACAACTCCCATTTTTTTCAAAATAGACGATTTCACTCAAAAGCACACCCTCATAAAAGTCCGCATCGATACTTAAAAATCTCTCTCCCTCATCCACAGCCAAAGTTCCGCTCGTTACATCTTCAAAACCATGCAGTGTGTTTATGTCACAAAGAAGATATCCTCCCACATTTAGTACCGATCTAATATCACTGAAAAATTTGCCTAACTCACTTGGTTTGACATAGTTTAGCACATCGCCTATTGCGGTGATAGCATCGAATTTTTCATCAAGATCACCCAGATTTATACATCTTACATCGACTCCCTTTTTTTGGGCGATTTGCACCATCGTTTGGCTTAGGTCAATACCCATTGCATCAAAACGATCTTTTATCTTTAGAAGAAAGTTTCCGTTTCCGCATCCAAGATCAAGCACTCTTTTTGGATTTAGAGTCTCCATCTCTTTGATATATAGTTCATAAAGCCTCTCATAAGCCTCATCAAATCCTATCATAGACTCGATCTTGGCATATAGATTTAAGTTTTGCATTTTGTAGCTGCCTATTTTGTTTTTACTTCGATATAATACAAAATTGAACCATTAAGACTCTAAAATTTTTTTGTTTAGGTGAATAAAGTTGAAAATTTTTTTTAAAAATATAATCTTGCCGGTTTTGTCGCTCTTTTTTATAGTTGGTTGTAGTACCAAAAAGCCTATTACCTACAATTCAAAAATAAAAGCCACAAAATCTCTTCCAAAACTAAAGTTACACTATTTGGAGCAAGGAAGTGGAAAGCCTCTTGTGATGCTTCACGGTTTTGGCTCAAGTAGTGCCACTTTCAAAAAGATCATTCCACACCTATCCAAAAGATTTCACATTTATGCTCCTGATCTAAAGGGTTTTGGCAAATCTCCAAAACCAAACGATGATGACTATTCTGTATATGATCAGTACCTCGTAATAAAAAACTTTCTAAAAGAGCATCATATTAAAAATCCGATTTTACTCGGACATTCACTTGGTGGATCGATTGCACTGATACTTGCTATGGATAAAGAGATAGGAGCCAAAAAACTTATCTTATTGGATACTCCAGCTTACAAGCAGCGACTGCCAAGACTGCTTAGATATGTCAATATTCCTCTATTTGGTAAGATTGGATTTTATCTTTTGCCTTCACATTATGAGGTGCTTGAGGGTTACAGGTATGCATTTTATGATGATAGTAAAATCTCAAAAGATATAGTAAAAGAGCTTAGCAAAGATCTCCAAAGCAAGGGAGCCAAAAGAGCATTTGTCAAAACAAACCAAGAGTTGGTACCAGATGATATAGATGATCTTACAAAACGATACAAAGATATAAATATTCCAACACTTATCGTATGGGGATGGAATGATGAAGTGGTACTAAAAGAAAAGGCCTACAGATTAAACAAAAATATCCCACACTCAAGGCTTCATTTTATCCATGAGTGTGGACACATTCCCCAAGAGGAGAAACCAAAAGAGCTTTTGAAAATTTTAGATCAATTTCTCTAGCTATACAGTACCGGTGCTCCCGCTTTTTGGTGTATGAGATTTGCCGTCTCTCTTGATATACCAAGTTTTTCTCTAAGAGTATCAAGATATTGTGCTTCAGCTTGAGTATCAAGATTGATTGCGGCAAGTGACATGATATATACCTGCTCTTCCATACCCTCTGGTACTGTTGCTACAAAGGCATCCACATCAAGAGGAGACTCAATAGCATCTTTGACGATTTTAATCTCTTCTTCAGATGCATCACCGATATGCTTGGTCAGTTTTTCTTCCTCTTCTTTGTCTATCTTGCCATCGGCTTTTGCAGCATTTAGCATCGCATAGAGTAACACTTCTGCTTTTTTCTCTTCGCTAGGACCTGCGTTTACCTCTTTGCCAGAGAGTAAGTCATTTAACATATTTCCAAGATTACTGTTTTGTGAATCTTTCTCTCCAAAAGAGTTTAGCAGATCACCTAAACCGCCGCCACTTTTTGGAGTACCGCTTTGAGGAGCATCTTTAGATCCACCACCAAGCAATCCTCCAAGCAGTCCACCGGCACCACCCATAGCCTTTCCAACTGTTCTAGCCACCATGACACCCATCGCTATTTTTCCTAAAGTTCCTAACATACCCATTGATAATCCTTTATTTTTAAATGGTAAAGTTATTATACCGTTATCTATATATATAAAAGTAAAGCCTAATTTATCTCATTTTAAAAAAAATCTGCTATTTTCCAATGATTTTTATGTGCCACATATGCTAATATTCCTGCAAATATAAACGATAACACAGCTAATGTTTCAATCATTTTGTAATCCTTCTCTTTACCTATAATTTCTAACTCTTTTGTCATTATACCATCCCTTCACTTTGGAAGTATTTTATCAGCAATTTCAAAAAAGGTAAAATAATATTTCGTTTTGAAATATTTATTAACTCAAAATCTTCTCATTCATATTAACCTGATATAATACCCTTATGGCAATAGAAGAGGATTCAATACTACAACTAAAAACCAGACTCGATATCGTAGATATAATAGGACGATATATAGAACTGAAAAAAGATGGAGCCGGATACAAGGCAAACTGTCCTTTTCACGATGAAAAGACTGCATCTTTTAAGGTCTCTCCTTCAAAGCAGATTTATCACTGTTTTGGTTGTGGAGCGGGTGGTGACAGTATCAAGTTTGTGATGGATTATGAGCATCTAAATTATCCTGAAGCTATAGAAAAACTTGCAAACGAATACAACATCGCACTTCGCTATACCAATGATAATTTTAAAAAAGAGAGAATTGATTTGTCTCTTTTGGAGGAGTTAAATCATTTTTTCCAAAGAGAGTTACAAAGTTTTACTCCGGCTAAAGAGTATCTCAAAAACAGAGGTGTGTATGAATCCTCTATCGAAAAGTTTGAATTAGGCTATGCACCGCGATCAGAAAAAACAATAGAATTTCTAAAATCAAAAGGTATGAGTGAAAAAAAGGGTTTGGAGCTTGGAGTGATAGCCAAAGATCCAAATGGCAGAATCTATGCCAGATTTAGCAAGCGGGTAATATTTCCTATCTTCAATCCCGGTGGCAAAATAGTAGGCTTTGGCGGTAGAATAATCGACAACCGAGAAAATGTAGGCAAATATATCAACTCTCCTGATACCAAATTTTTTGACAAAGGGAGTCTTCTTTACGGTTATCACAAAGCGACTGACAGTATCAGAAAAAGAGGCAGAGTTATTGTAGTTGAGGGAAATTTGGATGTGGTTATGCTCCATCAGGCAGGGTGGACAAATACGGTTGCTACACTTGGTACCGCATTTACTCCCAAAGTAATTCCCCTCTTAAAAAGGGGTGAGCCCGAGGTGATACTCGCATATGACGGAGATAGGGCAGGAATTGAAGCGGCTTTTAAAGCGGCTAAAATGTTGAGCATAAAGTCTATTCAAGGCGGAGTTGTAATCTTTGAGGAGGGAAAAGATCCTGCCGACATGGTAAAAAGTGGAGAACTCGATGAATTAAAAAGGCTCTTTAACCACTCAAAAAGATTTATCGACTTTTGTCTTGAAAAGATTGTCTCACAATACAACATCA
>QNZU01000066.1 GCA_003978405.1 Sulfurospirillum sp. | reverse complement strand
ACAAAAAGCAAAAAAATCACCGGTGCCGAAGCACTGATAAGATGGAATCATCCAAAACTCAAAAATATCCCACCGCTTGATTTTATACCTTTGGCTGAAGATAACGGAATGATATACAAAATCGGTAAAATTGTCTTAAGAGATGCTTTAAAACAGGCAAATATTTGGCATAAAAACGGCTTTGATGATCTTAAAATCTCGATCAATATCTCAGGAGTCCAACTACTTCAAAGCGATATCGTCTCAACAATAGATGAGGCCTTAAAAGAGAGTGGTTTTAATCCATCTTTTTTAGAGCTTGAGCTGACTGAAACAGTTCTTATGCACAATATTGAACTAGCTTCTGATATCATGAGAAAATTGGCAAAAAGAGGTATTGCTTTTTCTATTGATGACTTTGGTACCGGATATTCATCATTTGGATATTTGAGTAAACTACCTTTAAATACACTAAAGATTGACAAATCTTTTATCGACCATATCACTGCAAAACAAAATGATTTGATCATCACTGAAGCCATCATATCTATGGCACATAGTCTTAATCTTGAAGTGATTGCCGAAGGTGTTGAAAACCTTGATCAATATAAGCTTCTTTCGAAAAAAAATTGCGATACCATTCAAGGATACTATTTTGGTACTCCTCTTAGTGCAGAAAAATTTACAACTCTTTTAAAAGAGGGTATAAAAGAGAGTGGTACCACAGACGATATCCAGATTGTTGATGATGGCTCTTTAAAAGAGTATAAGATTTAGTGGTGTAGTTATTATATAGTTTCTTGACTTTTTTCGTCAAATGGTATATAATTGCCTTTTAGTTAACCCAAATTTTGCATTAGATGTTGCCAAAGATGAGATAAAGATTGAGTCATAGGGTTTTAGTTCAAATTTGCAGTACTACCTATTTGGTAATTCAAAAATTTTAGCTAAAACCCTATGCTACAAGATTTGCTCAGATTTGGTAATATTTAGTGCAAAATTTGGGTTTATGGGAGTAGTATTTGGTCATAGCATTTTTTAGAGGCAGAACACAGGATTTTTCTATCTTGGATCAGCAATCGTTTATACTCAACTATGCAAAGAGTATGGGCTTGGTGATAGATAGTAGCGAACTTGATAACTCCTCATATAGTTTACCACTTGAAGAGAGAGAGATTTTTTTGTCATTTCTTAAGTCTCTAAAAGAGGGTGATGTGGTGTTGGCTTACAATATTTACTCCTTGAGCAGAAAAGTTGGTGAAATAGTGAAGATATTTGACTGTATTTTCAAACATAAGATAACTCTTCATCTTTGCTATGATAATATCATCATAGACAAAGATACACCGGCACCGTTCATTGTCGATCTTTTGTCGAAAACAAGAGAGATAAATATGAAAAGTCAAAGCGGTGTAGGCAGACCAAAGGGTAGCTTTTCTAAGTCTAAGTTTGATATATACAGATCACAAATCGTTTCAATGCTCTCAAAAGGGTATAGTGTAAACTCTATTGCAAAAGAGTTATCGGTATCACGAAGTTCATTAAAAGACTATATCAACTCAAGATCTCTCAAGGATGTAGCAAAGCTTGAAAATGTACCGACAAAGAGTATAGAAGAGATCAACAACAGATACAAAAAAGAGAAAAAGTGTCCTTTGACACATACATAAAACATAAGGGGAAACAATGGCACAAACAGCAGCGGCACAAGATATCAAACCATCTAAAAAGAGGATGAAAGAGTATCTAAAAGGGTGGATTCCTTATAGATACAAAAGATATATCTTTTTCATAATAGCGACAATAGTTGCTTTGGTACTGCCTTTTATCAAAATAAATGGCAATCATTTCTTTTTGCTTAACTTCGATCACAAGCAGATACACCTGTTTTTCACAAAGTTTGATATGCAAGAGTTGTATATGATGCCATTTTTGTTGATATTTGGATTTTTGGGAGTATTCTTCATCACGACTCTTGGTGGTAGAGTATGGTGTGGATGGGCATGTCCACAGACTATCTTTAGAGTAATCTATCGTGATCTTATCCAAACAAAACTACTTGGTATCAGAAAAAGAATAAATAACAAACAGACTGAACCAAAAGGTCAAATGGGCAAGAGAGCAATCGGTGGTATCATATGGAGTATCTTGGCAATCATCGCAGCAGTCAATTTTATATGGTTTTTTGTTCCACCTGAGGACTTTTTTGAGTATATCAAACACCCTTCAGAGCATGGTGTGATGATGGGAACAATCGCCATACTGGCTGGTTTTTTGATATATGATGTTATCAAGCTAAAAGAGGACTTTTGTATCTATGTCTGCCCATATGCTAGGGTTCAATCAGTTATGTATGATGAAGAGACTATTCAAACTATCTATAACACAGAAAGAGGTGGTCACATCTATAGTGATGATCAAGAACGAAAACTTGTCAATAACCTAAAAGAGCTAAAACAAGAAGACCCAGATGCAGAGTGTACCTACTGTGATAGCTGTGTGAGAGTATGTCCTACGCACATAGATATCAAAAGAGGAACTCAGCTTGAATGTATCAACTGTCTTGAGTGTGCCGATGCTTGTACAGAGGTAATGGGAGCTTTGGGTAAACCTTCACTTATCACATGGACTAGTTTAAGTGCTGTTAAAGAGCATAGAAAACCAAAATTTTTGAGATTTAGAACTATCGCTTATGGAGTTGCATTGACAGCTGCTTTGGCAGGACTGTTCATAGCCAGTACCAAAAAAGAGTTTATGCTGCTAAATATCAACAGAACAACTCAGCTTTACAAGATCAAAGATCATGGAAAAGTGGTCAACAATTCATATAGATTTTTAGTTCAAAACACTCAAAGAGAAGATCATAACTACTACTTTGAAGTCTTAGATCACCCTGAGATTAAAATCTCAAGACCTAAAAAACCTTTTAAGATCAATGCTGGTGCTAAGATGATGAAGGTCGTAGTGCTTAGTACCGATAAAATACTGGCAAAAGATAGCACGAAAGATACAGTTATCCCTATCACTATCAAAGCTTATGCAACTGATGCCAAAGATAAGATTGTCGTTACAAGAAAGACAACATTTGTCTTCCCAAGATATGACATCTTGAAGAAAAAACAAGAGGAGTAAAAGCTCTTCTTGGAATCTAATGTGACTTGGGGAGAGGAAGAACTTTATTGTTGCAACTCTTTTGTTATCAGGGTGTAAAAAAGAACAACCCGTTACTCCTCAAGAACCCGCTCCCGAACCAAAACCCGTAGTTGAGCAACCCATTGATACTACTGATGAAGCGGTTTTTGATGCTGCTGATCTCGAAGCTGAGTTTCAGCAAAAAGTTCAAGAGAATATGTTGACGCTCTATTTTGAGTATAACAAGTATGATCTTACCTCTGAATCTCTTGAGCGTCTGAGCAAAGCTGCTCGTTTTATGGAGAGTGAACCAACGCTTCGCGTGCGCATCGATGGCCATGCCGACGAGCGTGGAACAGCTGAATACAATATGGCTCTTGGCGAAAAGCGTGCAAAAACAGTTGAGTCATATCTCGTTAAATACGGAATTGCTCAAAATCGTCTTGAGGTAACCTCGTTTGGTAAAGAGAAACCCGCTCAAATTTGTGATGAAGGTGATGACGCCTGTCAGAGCAAGAACCGTCGTGTTGAGTATATGGTGCTTGGACACTAAGAGTTGATTATGAAAAAGTACCTACTCTTTATATCTCTTGTCTCTTTTTTACTAATGGGGAGTTGCTCTCGCGTAACCATTGTTCATCGCGAGCAGTGGGAGAGTGTTCTCCAGAAAATAGACACCTTAAACTACTCAATTCTCACTTTGGACTCCACTCTTCACGAGTTTAATGAGAGTAGCAAAAGTGCACGCATTGAGCAAGAGTTTGCCACCTTGCGTATTGAAGAGAAAATAGAGCAAATCTCTCGTGATATCTCAGAGAGCCAGGCTCGTATCTCAGAAATTAGTCAAAAGACCGGG
>QNZU01000079.1 GCA_003978405.1 Sulfurospirillum sp. | reverse complement strand
TTGGCTACTATATCCTCTGCCAAAGTATGCCCCAAAGCATCATCTAAAAACACTTTCTCATAAAAGTAATTACTCTCCAAGCTTCCTAGAAGCGAATCTATCGACTCTTTGTATGTTACAAATGCCATTTTTTATCCCCTATTTTTTTAATAATCCACTATGCCTTAAGGCATGACTACGATCTTTGGCATAGATTCTCTTTCCATCTATAAGATCATATTTCCAGATAGGAGCCTCTGCTTTAAAATCCTCCACAAACTCATCAATCATCTCTAAAGCAACCCTTCTTTTTGGTGAAACAACTGCTGAAATATATGAACTTTGATGAAGATATACATCACCCCTTGAGTGAGCCATCAAAAGATATGCCCCCCTATCTTTAGCTCTTTTTTGCCAATCCTCAAACCAACTATTTAATATAGGCTCATAGATATCAAAGCTAAGCCCCTCGATAGAGTTCTCATCACGAACAATACCTACAAAGTTGATAAAAGCCCCATAGTTTTCATCTTTTATCTTTTGGTACCATTTACTTAATATTTTCTCAACATCCAAAGCACCATCATAGAGTTCAAGCATCATCCACCACACACCGGAGGAAGTAGGGTAATCTTGTCATGCTTTAACAAAGGGACATTTAAATCACTTACTATTTTATCATTCACAGCAATCGCTACACCATCAAGCCACTCCCCAAGATCACTCTGCTTTGATAAAATATCTTTTAGTTCACTCAAATTTGCAATATCCACCTCTAAAGGCTCTTTTGAAATCGGTCCTAAAAATTCTACTATCGCCATATCTATCCTTTTGGGGGATTATAGCAAAAAATATAGAAGGTTCAATAAAGGTCGCTAACAAAAAGGAAACGCATTTTATGTTACAATTTTCAAAATTTAAGGAGATGAACGATGAAAAATATAGTTTTTGTTCTATTTTTAATCCTTCTTGCAGGATGTGGTGGTTCAACCGGTGCTAAAAAAAGTGAGGTTAAGCAACAGATACAAAAGAAAAGTATACAAAATGAGTCAGAAGCTAAAAATAATACAAATAAAAAGAGTGTAGTAGATGAGTCACTAGATACAAATACCACTCACCAAATTTTTATCATCGGTGATTCGACTGTCAATTTTAGTAATGATCATCGTGATGTAGATCACAAATCAAGAGTAGGTTGGGGAGAGGTGATAGGAGAGATAACCAAAGGAGAGGTTTATAACCGAGCAAGAGGTGGTGCATCGGCAAGAGCTTTTAGATTTTGTCCAAGACCGACTCAAGCAGGAGATGACCTTTGGACTCTTTCGTTTGGTAAAAATCTTGATCTTGACTGGGATGGAGCAAAAAGTGTTTTAGATAGTTATGCAAAAAAGGGTGATTATCTGTTTATACAGTTTGGAGCCAATGATGAACACCATTATGGAAAGGCGGCAAATTGCGGTTTTGGAGATATTCATGGAGTTGAGGCTTTTAAAGAGGATTATAAAAAGCAGCTAAAATACTATATTAATGAAGCAAGAAAAAAAGGTATGATTCCGGTTTTAATCACTCCTATCAATCCAAGACACTACAAAAACAGTGGAGACATTCAAGAGGTTAGAGAACCCTATGTTAGCTACACAAAAGAGGTGGCTGATGAAGAGAATGTAATATTTTTGGATCTGTTTCATAAAAGTGTCGATGAGTTTAACAAACTTCAATGTAACAGTGGCAATATAGATCCTTACGGACCATGTGAAGTGGGGCCTAACTGGCATATCGACTCAACCCATCTTCTAAAAGGTGGTGCTATAGAAGTAGCTAAATGGCTCAAAGAACTTGCTTGTAATAAAGATGAAAATCTCTGTAAAGAGTTCAAATAATGTATAGAGGTGCAGGAGGAAATAACGGAGGAGAGGGGAGCTTCTTTTTGGGATTGGTGATGATGATAGCAGGGGGTTATCTCTTCTTGAGATCAGTGCATGTAGATCACTACCTGAATATGGGAGCCGGTATGTTTAGTATCGGAAATTTTCAAATCACAAACGGTATGGTACTAATACCGTTTATCTTTGGTGTAGGTATGATATTTTACAACTCCAAAAACTATCTTGGTTGGTTTTTATTTATCGCTTCAGCTATCGCTCTGTTTTTTGGCATCATAGCAAGTATCAATTTCTCACTTCAGGGAATGAGTGCATTTGATCTCTTGAGTGTTTTGGTGCTTTTTATCGGAGGATTGGGACTTTTTTTACGAGGATTAAGACCTTCGGATTCACATCTTTAAAAACTAATTATTTTATATATTGATTAAATAAAAAGATTGCTAAATAATATTTCATTTATGCCGATATTGTCATATAAGATAATAATTAAAAGGTATTTAAGGTGAACAAGTTATTAAAATTATCTATCATTAGTATGGCTGTAATTGTTTTATCTGGATGTGATGGAGATGTTGAGTACGGAAGCGGTTCTATGAGTTCAAATGATTCAAAAAAAATCGGTTCCTTAAGTGGTGGTGAAGATCTGCAGGAGTTATTAAGAGCAAAAAAATGGGATCACATCACAATCGACTTAGATCAATATAGGTACCAAAGAAGCTCAAATCCTAAAAGTTATGATATTGATATGAACTTTGGTACCAAAACAGTAGAAGGGTTGGCAAACTGCCAAAGATTTTCAGCAAACTATAGAGTCAAAGATGATGAATTGTCTTTTTCGAGAGTCCATTTTGAACCAGCTTCTGATTTGGCAGTTTGTAAAGAGTATCCGTATGCTGATGAGGCTGTCAATACATTTTTTTCTGATAGTTTTATATTACATGGGGTAAATAACAATAAACTCTCTTTAGAATCTCAAGAGTATGAAACTACAATAATTTTAACTCGCTAGAGATGCCTCAAATCAAGACTCTTTTGAGTCTTGTACTTCCTTAAATATAAATAAAAATTCTAATCATACTATCAACTAATTTTATATATAATTACCCCATATTATTGATGGAGGTTTGGTATGAGAGAAAAAATAGTGGGTATATTACTCTTTTTGGTAGGGATTTTACTACTTGGCAGATGTAGCAGTGTTCATGAAGATGAAAAGAAAAAAATAGGACTTGAGGAGAAAGAGAGTTTATCGTTAGCTCATAATGAAGATAGGTATTCATACGAAAGAACTCAAGAGATTCTACAAAAGGAAAAAAGAGTACTTTATCCAAAAGATAACATTGGTACCAAAGAGACACAAGAGACAAAGCTTTCAAAGATGAGAGATTTAAATCATGAAGAGATTTCAAGACATTTTCGACATGAACATCAAATCCAAAAAGAGATACAACCACATAAAGATATGATACAAGCGTCTATTGAAAAGAGTGCCAAAGAGAATTTACAAAAAGAGCATGATCTTGCAAAAACGGCTGCACTTGAGGCATTGGAGTTGTTTAAAAAAGAGATGCAAGATAAAGAAAAAGAGAAACAAGAGATAATAAAAGAGGCAAAAGAGGAGGCTTTGTCACTACTTGAGCAAGAGGAGATAGGGAAGAAACTATCTCAAGAAGAGGCTAATAAAAAAGCCAAAGAAAAAAAGCTGCTTGAACAATATAGAATTTTAACAGATGCAGATAGAAAACTAGCAAGACTTAGAGAAATAGATGAAAAATTCTACAAAGAATCAGACTTCAAAATTGAAAAAGAGATGGATTGGATTGTAGCTGAAGAGGGATTGCTAGAGAAAGAGAGAATCAAAAATGCTAAAAACAAAGCCTATCTTTTAGCAGTTGCAAACAAGAAAAGGGCTGAAGAAGAGGCTAAGAAAAGAGCTGAAGCTGAAAGATTAGCTAAATTAAAGGCTGAGGAAGAAGCAAGAAAAAAAGCTGAAGCAGAGAGGTTAGCCAAACTAAAAGCAGAAGAAGAGGCAAAAAGAAAAGCCGAAGAAGAGGCTAAGAAAAAGGCAGAAGCTGAAAGATTAGCTAAATTAAAGGCTGAGGAAGAAGCTAAAAGATTGGCAAGAGAGAAGGAAGAACTTGCAAAAAGAGCAAAAGCTGAGAGAGATAGAATTGCAGGAGAAGAAGATGAAGCAAGAAGATTAGTCCAAGAGCAAAAGAAAAAACAAAATTCAATCAAAGAAAAAGCGATATTGGCATCTTTGGCATTGGCTGCACAAAGAGCAAAAGCTGAAGAAGATGCTCAAAAAAAGTTTGAAGAAGAAGAGGCAAAAAGAAAAGCCGAAGAAGAGGCTAGAAAAAAGGCTGAAGCTGAACGATTAGCAAAGTTAAAAGCAGAGGAAGAGGCAAAGAAAAAAGCCGAGGCTGAGAGG
>QNZU01000059.1 GCA_003978405.1 Sulfurospirillum sp. | reverse complement strand
GGTGTTGGTACCGCAATCGGAACAACCAGTATGGTTACCATGGGTGGAGCTTCAACCTATGCATTGGGAAAAATACTGACCGATCATTTTGAAAGTGGCAAAAGCCTGGATGAACTTTCTCCTAAAGCAGTAAAAAGTACCTTTTCCAAAGAGTTGAAAGCTGGCCAGAAATTTATTTCAAAACTGCAGAAAAACAATGGGCAGCAAGAACAACATGAATATCCTCAATATCAAATGCTTGATGATGATCACGATCACAAGCATATTCACGGCCACGGCCACGAACATGATCATGACCACGAACACAATCATGATCACGACCACGACCACGAACATCATTCTCATGACAGTTGTGGTCATGATCATAGCCATGATCATGGTGCTTCATGCGGGGACGATACCTGTGGGCATGAACATTCACATGATGATGCCACCTTAGCAAGCTACAAACACAAAATTGTTCTGGGCGGCACAACATTGCTTGGCCTGGGCGCCCAACGGTTATTTTTCCCTGCTCTGGTTACCGGTAACCTGCCTGTCTTTATCATTGCTATTGGAATTGCCGATGCTGTTCATATCTATTCAGTATGGCTGATGTCAAGAAGAGATGGCAAGAGCACTTATGAAGCCACCACTGTTTCGCTTGAGAAAAATCTACTGCCGGTATTTTTGACCTCACTTACTACCTCTCTTGGTTTTGCTACATTGATGGTATCAAATGTGGTACCAGTCTTTACTCTAGGAGTTGCCACTGCCAGTGCTGCTATTTTGGCATTTGTGATCTCTGTGGTTTGGATGCCCTCAGTTTTACTGCTTCTAAAAAAGGAGATTAAAAAACCCAAAGAAACAAAACCCTCTTTAATCTTTAAAAATTACGGCAGATTTATCACTACTCATGCCAAAAGTATTGTGATCTTAACTTCTATCATCTTTGCGATTCTTGGAGCAGGGTTGTTTAAAGTAAAGATAGACAGCAATACCATTAGATACTTTGACAAAGATGTCCCTATGAGAGAGGCGACTGAGTTTGTCATGAAGGAATTAACGGGTCCCATGGCTTATGAGATCATCGCTGATAGTGGCAAAAAAGATGGTATAAAAGATCCGCAGTTTCTTAGAACTGTCGATAAGTTTTACAAAGATTTTCAATTAAAGTTCAAAGATGCAAGGCATCTGTATTCTCTGATGGATATAATCAAGAGATTTAACAAAGTGCTAAATCACAAAGAGGAGATTCCAAACAGCAGTGATCTAATTGCCCAATATCTACTTCTTTATTCGATGTCGATACCTCAAGAGATGAGTATCACAGACAAGATGGATATACAGGAGAGGAGGCTTAGAATAACGGCACAGATGAATATAGTCGATACTTCCCAAGATCTTAAGATGCTAAAATATATAGAGGATTGGTGGAGCAAAACCCCTTACAGTGCCAAAGTAGAGGGGCAGACCGCGATGTTTGCACATATGCAAAAGGATGTAACAAATACTCTTATCTATTCACTTTCACTTGCTATTATTTTAGTTTCAATTGTAATGCTCTTTATCTTTAGGGATTTGAAACTTTTGTGGATATTTATACTGCCAAATCTTCTGCCTGTTGTGCTGGTGGTGGGAGTGATGGGATGGCTAGGTATTAATATCGATATAGGTGTGGCGATATCTGGAGCTATTATCATCGGTGTGGCTGTTGATGATACAATACACTTTTTGGTGAAGTTTTTTGAGGCTAGAAAAAAAGGTTTGGATTTAGAGCAAAGTTTTGATGAGGTGATAAAGTATGCAGGAAGAGCCATCATCTTCACAACGGCAGTGCTTAGTGTCTCGTTTTCAGTATTTGTCTTTAGCGACTTTAAACCCGATTTTAATTTTGGTGTAGTAACGGCGATTGCACTTGTTGTGGCACTTGTGATTGATCTGTTGTTGCTTCCGGCACTTTTGAGTTTAAAAGATAATAGATTAAGGAGAAAAGTTAAATGATAAAAAATATTCTAAAAGAGTACCCACTTTTTGTATCGATAATTACACTTGCTTTAATGGTACCACTTGAGCATATACTTTCTGGTTCGTTTGTTGGAAATCTTATAGGTTTTATAGCTATATTTTTGGTCATTATATACTCGGCATTAAATGTTTCGCACCATGCTGAAGTATTGGCACACAAATATGGCAATCCTTATGGAACACTGATTTTAACGATATCGGCTGTTTTGGTTGAAATTGTGATTATTGTGATTATGATGAAGCACTCCCACAATCCTACTTTGGCTCGTGATACGATCTATTCGGCTATTATGCTTGATATCAACGGGCTTTTGGGTTTGTCGGCGATTATCGGTGGTATCAAGTATGGTGAACAGGCATACAATATCGACTCAACAAACTCCTATATGTCTATGATATTGGTTTCTCTTGGTGCTGCTATGATACTGCCACATTTTATTGATCCATCAAAACTGGATATCTATTATAATTTTACTATCGTAATGTTTATTATCCTCTACATCATATTTACCAGAGTTCAGCTAAAAGAGCACAGATACTTTTTTGTCTATAAAGATAAAAATAGCAACGAAGAGGATCATGAAAACATCAAAAACATAAATGGTGTATATCATGCGGTGATTTTGGTCATCTCTATTGTTTTGATAGGAGTATTGTCTGAGATTCTTTCACTCTTTATGGAAAACAGTTTAAAATCTTTGGGACTTCCTCTTGTGCTTGGTGCATTTAGTGTTGCAGTTATCTCTGCAGCCCCTGAGTTAATCACTGCTGTAAAATCCGCACTTGATGATGATATGCAAACAGTAGTAAACATTGCCATTGGTGCATCTTTGGCAACGGTTTTACTGACAATTCCTGCTGTTTTGATTGTTACTAAAACTCTTGGTATGCAAATTGATTTGGCTCTTACTCCGATACAAGGCACTATGCTTGGACTTACGATACTTGCGGGGCTTATTCACTTTAATGACGGAGAGACAAATGTGCTTGAGGGGTTTGTCAATTTTGTACTGTTTATTATATTTTTCTTTTTGATGTTTATTTAGGAGTAAAGAGTGATAAAATTTGAGGGAAAAGAGTTTAAAAAAGATGACATTATCAGACTCTATCCGGCTGCTGTAATCAAAACAGGATATGGTGATGAGATTACACCTATTAGTCTTGAGTGGGTGGATGAGCAGCTACAAGAGGGCAAGAGTGTCCAGATCGTCCATTATGCGATATTTTTCCATACCAAAGATGGACAAATAAGCTCATTTGAGTATCAAAACAGAGACTCACTTCAAGAAGCACTCGATCTTTTGTCAAATTATTTCTAAAATACTCTAAAAGTTTTAACATTTATGCCGATTTAGTGAATACAAAACAAAACTACATAGTATTCAAGGAACAAAGTATGACAAGAGATGAAATCGTAGAAAAGGTAAAATCATTTCCACCGTTGGATGACACTGTTGCAAAAGTGATGCAGATATGCAATGATGAAAACGGATCAGTTGGAGAGTTGGCAAAGGTTGTAGAATCTGACCCTATGACTATGGCAAATATTCTAAAAGCGGCAAACAGTCCTCTTTATGGATTTAGCAGAGAGGTAAAGAGTATCAACCAAGCAGTCTCTATTTTTGGTATGGATACGGTAAAAGGTTTTGCTTTTTCGTCATTTTTACAAAAAAAACTGGATCTAAATATCAAGCCATACGGACTTGATGATAAAGATTTTATCAAACTAACTGAGGTTCAAAACTCTATCACTGTAAACTGGATGAAAAAAGAGAGAAGCAAACTTGATATTTTATCACTCACCTCATTTTTGATGGATATGGGAAAAATTATCATCTCAAATGTTTTACAAGAGGATGGAGCTACTGAACTTTTCAAAGAGGAAGCAAAACAGACTACTACACTTCTTGAACTTGAAGCATTGGAGAAAAAATATTGTGGTATGAGTAATGAAGAGGTAACAGCACTGGTATTTGAGGAGTGGAATTTTGATGAAAATATGTGCAATGCCATCAGATATCTAAATCATCCTGAAAGTGCGGATGATAGTATCAGAGTCTATGCTCAAATCCTTCAAGTTGTAAAAAGTGCAACTACTACCCAAGAGATACCAATTGAGCAAAAGGTAGAAAATGCAATCACTCTTGCTACTAAATACGGTTTGGATGTAGAGCTTTTAAAGGAAGCTTTGAGATTAGAGTTACAACCGGCATAAAATAAATAGCCCGATTTTGGTATAATAAACCAAAAAGGGCTGATCATGAGAGGTATAGCCACAGCATTTTTAATAGCAGTCATTTTCTTCGCTGTTTCATCTTTTTATTTTACTTTTTCACATTCACTTATC
>QNZU01000019.1 GCA_003978405.1 Sulfurospirillum sp. | reverse complement strand
CTTTGGGGTGGAATCTCTAAAAAGAAGTGCAAAAGAGTTAAATAGCCATCCTTTAAACTTTCCATATGCGACTAAAGTTTCGTTGGAAGCAACTCTAAGCCCTGTGATTGTCAAATCAAATCTAAAGAATTTACAAGAGTTTAAAAAGCAGATACCTCGTATCAAGTATCCGTTTATTTTAACTAAACCAAGCAATGATGATAAATTTTTGGCTTGTAAGATAGATAGATGTTTTAGTGTCCAAAAGAGTGTGGATGCAGTCATTAGTGATATTGAAACAAAAGCAAAAAGATAACTTTTTACTTGAGGGCACCTTAGAGGTTCCCTTAAGATAATATATCTTTTGAAGCCATATTTTTATAGTTGTTTAGTTTGTTGTTTTGGATAAACTCCTCTAAGATTGCCTCATTTTGATCCAAGATTTGGTTGAAGGCTGATTGTTGATTTGATTTTGAATCTCCTTGAAAATCATCTAACAAAAGATTTGTTTCTCCAAGTAGTAGAAGATATCTTTTATCCTCAAAAGAGATTAATACAACTCTGTTTTTGTGATCAAGTGCTTTTTGGTTAAGAATTTTGATCTTTGAAGTTGAGTCAATTTTCTCTTTCTTATCAAACAGCCAAGATGAGCCGTTTTTTGAAAGGGTGCCTCCTCTGTTTTCAAGCCACCTTTTTAAAAGATACAAAAAAGCTACCATCAAAGCCAGAACAAAAAGGACTTTTAAATATGCATTTGCAATATTCTCCTCTTTTTTTGTCTGGATTTTAAAATCTTCATCTTCATTGACTATCAATTTTTCATCCAAAGAGTCATTTTGGATTAGTGTGGGTGTTATTCTAAGTCTAAGACCAAAGTTATCAACAGTTTTTGAAGCTTGAACTATAAATTTCTCATCTCCTTCAAGCTTGATAAGAGTTCCGTTTGTTATAGGAACTAACTGCATCTTTTGAATAAAAGGAGATCTGATGCTTTTTGTCAGGTTTGATCCAATGGTAGCATCACTCAATATAAGAATAATGCTGTTTTTATCTTTTTTTTGTGAAATTTTACCCTCATATTCAGAATCAAATGTCAGCATAATATCGACTCTGCCATCTTTCTCATATACTCTATGACTTACAATTTCACTTGCAATAAGATGAATCGATAATAAAATCAAATATAGTAAGACTTTCACTTTTACGGCTCTTTTTTAAAGTATTTGATAATTGTATCTGCATCAAGAATCTCATTGATTCTTACGGCCAGATTCTCTTCATATACCATCACTTCACCTTTGCCAATAATCTTGTTGTTGATAAAGATTTCAACACTCTCACCGGCAGGTTTTTGCAAATCGATAATAGAACCTTTTGCAAGTTTTAATATCTCTCCTGTTGTGAGAGTGGTCTGTCCAAGATCTGTTGTCAAATTTACAGTGATATCATTTACTTTTTCATACTCTTGTAAACTCTGTTCATCAAGGTCAATTCGCATTTTTTCTCCTTTTGGTGATTATAGCGATTTTTTTTGTAAAATCAGACCAGATTCTAAATGATTTGTATATGCAAACTGGTCAAAAAATGCAGATGCTACAATTTTATGAGTGGATTTTAGTTTCTCTAAGTCCCTTTTTAAAGTCGTAGGGTTACATGAGATATAGATAATATTATCAAACTCTTTTACAAGTTCCAAACTCATCTCATCGAGTCCTGATCGTGGAGGATCAACAAGTATATGAGAGAAAGAGAAAGAGTCCAAATCTATATCTTTTAATCGTCTAAACTCTCTTTCTTTGTTGTAAGCTTGGACAAACTCTTGGGAACTGAGTCTTGCAAATGAGATGTTTTCACATCTGTTTAACTCTTTATGCCAGGATGCCGCTTTTATTGATGCTTTTGAGACTTCTGTTGCCAAGACTTTGTTAAAGTGGGAACTAAGTGGTATTGTAAAATTACCGTGACCGCAGTAAAGCTCCAGTAGATCATTTTTGATTAAGCCTAAATTGTCTAAAACCCACTCAATCATCTTCTCATTGACTTTTAGATTTGGCTGAATAAATCCACTCTCATAGAGTCTAAATTTAAACTCTTTATTAAAGATTGTTAGAGTCTCATCGATATAATCACAGCTTAAAATCAGCTTTACACCTCTGCTTCTTCCAATGACAGTGATATCAAACTCATCTTCAATTTTTTTAGCCTCTTTTAGCCAAGTTTCATCTATTTTTTTGTGATAGATCAAAGTTGCCATGATATTGCCTGTTGTTGAGCTAAGAAACTCAATTGTAAAGAGTTTATGGCTTAAAATCTCACTCTTTTTCAAAAACTCTATCAGTTTTGGCATTAGATGATAGATAGGTTCACTCACTATCTGGCAAGAGTCGATTTTAAGAAGTGATTTTTCTTGCAGTGAGTGCATCGCATAGAAAATTTTGTTATCTTCATGCCAAATTCTAAATTCGGCTCTGTTTCTAAAATGAGAGGGTTTTGATCTTATAATTTGTGCATCTTTTAAAGATAATAACTCTTTTGCCTCTTCTACTTTATAGCTAAGTTGCTCTTCATAATTAAATTGATACAAAGAACATGATCCGCACTTCCCAAAATAGTTACAATCCATCACTTAAAACTCTCTACCAAATTTCCTACAAGCAGATTCCAACCATCAACAAGCACAAAAATAAGCAGTTTAAAAGGCATCGATATCATAACAGGTGGAAGCATCATCATACCCATACTCATTAGAACTGAACTTACTACCATATCGATTACCAAAAATGGAAGAAACAGCAAAAAACCGATCTCAAAAGCACTTTTTAGTTCACTGATCATAAAAGCAGGTGTTGCGATGGAGAGTGGAATATCATCATAAGTTTTTGGGTTTTTTAGTTTTCTTATTCGATAAAAAAGAGCCAAATCTTTCTCTCTGGTATTTCTTATCATAAATCTTTTAAACGGTTTTACACCTCTGGAAAATGCCTCTTCATAGCCTATTTTTTTATCGATATATGGTTTTACACCCTCTTCATAAGCTTTGGTACCAATAGGTTGCATAATAAAAAAGGTTAATACAAGAGCGAGTGAGACCATGATTTGGTTTGGAGGCATCTGTTGAGTACCTAATGCTTGTCTTAAAAATGAGAAGACCACCACAAGCCTTAAAAAACTTGTCATCATCAAAATTAGTGATGGAGCAAGAACCAAAAGAGTAAGAATAATAATAAGATTTAAAGAGCCTACCAGTTCGCTTGGTGTGTTTGGAGCGGTGATAGAGATGTCAACCTTTGGAATGGCTACACTATCAGCTCCAAAAAGTGAGAATGCAAGAAGAGATAGAAGAAGCAGTGCTTTGATAACTATCCTCCTTTTTTTACCCCCTCATCCAATATACTCTTTTGTGTTTTGGCATTTTGGTTTTTATTGTTTTGTACTGAGAAAAAGTATAGCTCAACTCTTCTGTTTTTTTCCTTACCTATAGGTGTTAAATTTGAAGCTATTGGATCATATTTACCTTTTGAGCAAACTGTTAAAATCTTTGGCTCAACCTTGTTTTTTATAAGTTCTCTTGCTACAGAGATGGCTCTTGCACTTCCAAGTTCCCAGTTACTCTTCCATCCACCGCTTGGTCTTAGTGTGTCATCTGTATGACCGATGATATTTAAATTGATTGTTTTTGGTAATTTGTCGATAATTAAAGCTACTCTTTTTAAAAAGAGTATGGCATCATCATTTTCAAGTTTTGCACTATCTTTTTTAAAAAGTAGTTTTGCTGGAAGTCTTAGTATAAAGCCGTTCTCAGCCTCTTTTAAAGTAGCTTGTGAAGCACTTGAAGATGCTGTCATTTCATTGATCTCAACTATCGTTTTTTGTAAAGTTTTTAATTTTTGGGCAGTTTCGTCCTTGGTTTCAATTGGTGTAGCTTCTTGATTTCTTTTAGGTGATACTTCAGTTTGGGTACCACCCTCAAGCACACTCAAAGCTCCTGCAAGACTTCCTACTGCTTCAGAGACTTTTTTTGCATCCATTGTTGACATTGAGAGCAAAAGAACAAAAAAGCACAAAAGAAGACTCATCAAATCTCCAAATGCGGCAAGCCATCCTGGCAGACACTTAGGACACTCTTGCTGTTTACATTTTTTTCCCATCTTCTATCCTAATCAAATTGACTTTTTCTTTGAGACGGTGGCAAAAATGATAGTAGTTTTGCTTCTAATACTCTTGGATTGTCTCCTGCTTGAATAGACATAATCCCCTCGATAATCAGTGTCTTTAAAAGAGTCTCATCTTTGCTTCTTATTCCAAGTATATTTTCAACCGGACCTCCAATGATGTTTCCTAACATCGCTCCATACATAGTTGTCAGCAAAGCAACAGCCATAGCCGGACCAATAGCCGCAGGATCAGCCATATTTAAAAGCATTGCTACAAGACCAATTAGGGTTCCAATCATTCCCATAGCTCCTGCAAATCCTGCTAACTGTCCAAAAATAGATTGGTTTGAAGTGTGTCTTGATTGCATCTGTTCAAGATCGATCTCTAAAAGATCCCGTAT
>QNZU01000032.1 GCA_003978405.1 Sulfurospirillum sp. | reverse complement strand
CAAACAATCCAGACACTGATGGAGATGGATTGAATGATGGTGCTGAGGTAGATCATACAAAAACCGATCCTAAAAATCCAGACACCGATGGAGATGGGTTAAACGATGGTGATGAAAAATTTAAATACAAAACAGATCCAAACAACCCTGACACAGATGGAGATGGATTAAATGACGGGGATGAAGTAAACAAATACCACACAGATCCACTCAAACCAGATACTGATGATGACGGGTTAAATGACGGGGATGAAGTAAACAAAACTCATACCGATCCTCTCAAAGCTGATACTGACAACGATGGTGTAAATGACGGATTGGAAGTTAGAGGTGCCCTGACTCACGATACTTTTAGAGATGGAATTGATGGTAGAAAATTTGATGTGGATTTCCCTGCCAATACAAGACACAAAGACAATCCTGATGTAATAGATGCTCTTGATCCTTATAATGACTCTGATAAAGATGAAAGACCAAACCTTACAGAGACTCAAAAAGGATTCGATCCACTTGATCCAAATAGCTATTATCCTTGGATATATGAAACTCCAAAGGGTGAGAAAATGGTAGAAGCTGGATTTGTCTATGTTCCAGCAATTGATGAAAATGGTGGATTTTGGATAAGTAAGTATGAGGCAAGAGCCACTGATGAGCCTGTAGTACCAAACTATGATAACTTTAGTGATTTTGTCAATTCACACTTCAAAGTAATCAATGATGAAAAAGCAGAAGGATTCACAGGTGCAAACTCTTCAGGAATTGATCTGTTTAAAGTAAAGTTTGACAATCAATCTGACTCATATAGAGGAGTGTATGCCTTTGAAGCAGCTGCAATATTAGACGACTCACAAATCAAAGGTGGCTGGAAGATAGGACTTCCAAACATGAAGCAGTATGAGCAACTTGTGAAACTAAATAATGCTAGTGGTGCAGATACCGTTACAAACGGAATACTATATAATGATGGTCAGGTACCAGAGAATTACACCAGAAAAGTTTTTGAACTCACTAATAGTGTTGATGAGTTTACAAGTGACCTAGCAAAAGTTGATGGGTTTGTCAAACCAAGTTGGTGGACTGGTAAACTCTATGTTCCAGAATCTGGAAGAAAAGCTATAGCAGGATCTGCAACAAATGGTCAAATTGGTGCAAATGATGATTATGCGGTAGTTATTAAATCAAGAGACGGAGCAAATATAAGATATGGAATCTCATGGGGAGATAGTTCATACATAGGATTTAGAGCCGCTTCAAAATATATAAAATAGATATTTACCAAATCTTCGTTAGAATTTTAAAAAAGATTCTAACGGAGGTTAAAGATGTTAAATGTCGTATGTCCACACTGTCTAGCTACAAACAGAATACCTAAAAAAGATCACTACAAAAAAGCAAACTGTGGTAAATGTAAAAATTCACTACTTGATACTACACCAAAAAGTGTAGATCATGAAGCATTCTTAAAACATATTGCTCACAATGATATCCCTGTAATTGTTGATTTTTGGGCACCTTGGTGTGGCCCATGTCGTATGATAGCTCCTGCATATGAAGCTGTAGCAAAAGAGCTTCCATTGAAAGCTAGACTTATCAAGGTAAATACTGAAGAAAATCAGATCACACCATCAGGATATAATATCCGTGGTATCCCTACAATCATAGCATTTAAAGATGGCAAAGAGGTAGATAGAGTAAGTGGAGCTTTACCTCAAGATCAGCTACTATCTTGGGTTAAAAGATTTGTCTAAAAAAGAGCCAAAGCGATATTTTGGCTCTTTTAGATAGTCAATCATCTCATAAAATCTCTTTTTTAATAAAATCGAATCAACTTTTTTGTTATCTTTTATACTCAAAAGTTTAGGATCAGGTTTCACCCAAAAACTCTTAATAAGTTGAGTATCGCTGATGTTATTTTGTATAATCGTTCCTTTTATTATACCGTTTATAATTGTATCATCGAAATTTCCAAATCCTGCCTCAGCATCTATAGTAATAGCCCCTGCAAATACTTCACCATTTGGTGCGATACTTGGAGTGATATGATAAAAACTGTTATTTTCAATGATAACATTTTGAGGAGGTAAATATGCATCATCTCCATCACCATTATCTCTTCCAAGGTAAAAAGAGATGGCAGATCCTCTATCCCAACTTCTTGAAGCATTTCTACCATAACCCTCACCAAAGAAGTTATTTGCCACATAGTGTGTCCATTCGTTCTTAGGTAAGGCTTTGATATCAGTAAATTTTCTCACATCTGCTGTTTTTGACTCTTCATAACTCCAAGATTTATTTAATGGCATATAACCTCTGATACATACTCCGTTATTTTCAGGATGGTAAGCAACATTGTTTATAAAAACCATATGCCAACCAAGTGCATAAAAGTAGTAACTTTGTTTAATATCAGCAAATATAGATCGTTCAATTGTAAGATCATGAGTCTTTGGACCACTTAGTATCGCAGCTCCACTGTTATGTACCCAGCAGTTACTCACATATATATGATGATTGTCATAGTTTGAATATCCATGAGCATTCAGCAAACCACTATCAAATGAATCTTCAAAAGCACTAACTTCTATTCCCAAAATATGTATGTGATGATTTTTATCAAGAAGCTCTATAAAAAAATCATCTCCGTCATATTTAACACCATATTTACTCTTTGCCATAATGGTAATGTAGCTTTTGTTCTTGATAGCACAATGGTTTTTATAATATCCACTCTCAAGTAAGATTCTTGAGTGAGGTGGAGCATCACTTATCTTTTGGCAAAAATTTTCACTGTTTGCTTCTATAATATTCTTGTATAGTATCTCATCTTTAGTAGGATAGTAACCTCGTATATTGTTGAAGTTTTTGTTGATCTTTTTATCATAATCTATATTTGGGTTGTTATCTTTACTCAAAGTTTCATCCTTTTTTATAGAGGAGTTAAGATTAGTATTTTTATCGCTGTTTCTTACATCTGAACAACCTAAGATCAAAAAATTTAAAAATATGGTACCAATCAAGATCACTATTTTCATATCATGCCTTATTTGATAATTTATAAGTAAATTAACAATCGGCATATAAGTCAAATCAATGAGAATTTATCAAAATTTTATTACTAAAGTGGGATTTTTGAGTATTATAGTAAAAAATATTTGGAAAATGGTGACCCGTAGGGGACTCGAACCCCTGTTGCCGGCGTGAGAGGCCGGAGTCCTAACCGCTAGACGAACGGGCCACAAAGTGTATGTTCGTTAGGACATTGAGCGAGGATTATAGACAAAAAATCCTTTAACAAACTTTAAATATGACTAATTTCTACTTGCATATTCATTATATCCAAAATGCTTAACTATCTGAATGGTACCATTCTCTTTTAACACAGCAAGATCAGGCAGTTTTATGCCGTTGAAAGTTGTATTTTTAACTATGGTGTAGTGTATCTGATCTTCAAAGATGACTATATCTCCAACACAAAGCGGCTCATCAAAGCTATAATCTCCCATCACATCTCCAGCTAGACAAGTATTTCCAGCGAGTCTGTAGGTGTAGGGTTTTACCCCTGCCTCTTTTGCCCCTCTAACTTCTGCACGGTAAGGCATGATGATGGTATCGGGCATATGTGCTTCTGCTGAAGTATCAAGGATGGCTATATCGATGCCGTTGTGAACGATATCAAGCACCCTTGCTATCAAAACTCCAGTCTGCCACCCTATAGCTTCTCCAGGTTCTAAATAGACCTCTACGCCGTATCTTCTTTTAAAATCAACTATAAGTTCAATCAACCTCTCTACATCATACCCCTCTTTGGTTATATGGTGTCCACCACCAAAGTTGATCCACTTCATCTGAGGGATAAATTCGCCAAACTTTTTTTCAATCCCATTTAAAACCTCCTCTAAAGCTTCAACATTCTGTTCACAAAGAGCATGAAAATGAAGCCCCTCTATGCCCTCAAGCAGATCGGATCTAAACTCATCTTTAGTCACTCCAAGACGACTATAGAGTGCACAAGGATTATATAGATCAGTCGGTGCTGATGAGACTTCTGGATTTATCCTGATTCCACACGATACTTTGCCAAGAGCTTTCTCTTTAAACTTTTGCCACTGAGCAAAGGAGTTAAAGACGATATGTTCACTAAGAGTAACAATCTCATCAAACTCCTCATCCTTAAAGGCTGGAGAGTAGGTATGAGTCTGTTTCTTAAAATACTCATTTGAAAACCTAGCCTCATAAAGACCACTTGCACAACAGCCATCAAGATACTCCCTAACCATCCCAAACGAAGCCTTGAAAGCAAAGCCCTTTAATGCAAGAAGTATTTTAGCTCCACTTTTGTCTTTGACTCTCTTTAGGAGTTGCAGGTTTTTTCTTAATCTATCCTCTTCAAGTAGATAGATTGGGGTTTGTATCGTTTTGGGGTCTATATTCATAGGGAAACCTCTTTTGGAGTTTTTGGCGGTATTATACTATAAGTGGCGGAGGATGAAAATTTTTGTTTGGGTTTTTGGTATAATATACTCAAGAAAAACAAAGGACTTATCATGCAAACTTTAAAAATCAGTATCGAGGATGGTTTTTTGCAAGATTTTTTGGCAATTGTCGAACATTATCAAGATAAAATCAAAATAGAAAAAGATGACAATTTGTTATCGGATCCATTTTTTTATGATAGACAAAAACAGCTTCAA
>QNZU01000084.1 GCA_003978405.1 Sulfurospirillum sp. | reverse complement strand
GAGCTTAAAAAAAGAGGTTTTGTTGTAGCTGTTTTTTCAGGTGGATTTAGAAATGCTACGGCTCACGCTAGGGATATTTTGGGGTATGATATCGATTTTGCCAATATTTTGCATCATAAAGATAGAAAACTTACAGGACTTGTAGGTGGAGAGATGATGTTTGATTTTTCCAAAGGAGATATGATATTAAGACTTCAAGAGTTGCTGAAAATAGGCAAAGAAGATACTATGGTAGTGGGTGACGGAGCAAATGACAGATCGATGTTTAAATATGCAAAGACAAAGGTAGCATATTGCGCCAAAGATGCTTTGAAAAAAGAGGCAAATGTGATAGTAGAGAAGAAGGATTTGAGAGAAGTTTTAAGGAGTGTTGATGAAGATTGAGAACTTTAGCTTATGGTGTGATTTTATAGAGAGAGATTTTTTGGAAAAAGAGTTTCCTACAATGATCAAAGATGGTATGGTAAACGGAGCTACAAGCAACCCTGCTATCTTCAAAGAGGCATTTTTAAGTTCTCCAGCCTACAAAGAAGATATCAAAGCAAACAGCGGAAAAAGTGCAAAAGAGGTCTATGAGAATTTGGCAACAAAAGATATCAAAAAGGCTGCAAAAATTTTAAGAGGGCTTTATGACAAAGGAGATGACGGATTTATCTCAATTGAGATCGATCCTTTGTTGTGCGATGATGTGAGTGGAAGCTTAGAGGAGGCAAAGATGCTATTAGCGAAGATTGATGAGCCAAATGTCATGATCAAAGTTCCTGCAACCAATGCTGGATTTGAGGTAATGCAAAAGCTTTTTGAGAGTGGAGTCAATGTCAATGCAACTCTCATCTTCTCGCCAGATCAAGCAAAAAAGTGCCTTGAAGCTTTTGAGAGAGGATTGAGTAGATTTAAAGGTAAATTAAAACCAAAAGGTGTAATAAGTGTATTTGTAAGTCGTTTTGACAGAGCCTTAAATGAGACTTTGGCAAAGAAAGGACTACCGATAAATCTATTAGGAATTTATAATGCAACATATATCTATCATCTTATCCAAGAAAAAGGTATCCAAGAGGTAAGAACTCTTTTTGCCAGTACCGGAGTCAAAGGAGATGATCTAAAAAAGGAACATTATATCAATGAACTTTTATATCAAAACTCTATAAACACTGCACCCATCAATGCAATTGAAGCTTTTGAAAAAAGTAACAGTCTTATCCAAAAAGAACCTATTTCAAAAAAAGAGATTGAAACTTTTTTAAGTAATCTAGAAAATGCCGATATAGATATAAATAGTATCTATGAAGGCTTGTTAGCTGAAGGACTACAAGCCTTCAAAAAGGCTTTCAAAGAGATATTAAATGAGCTTGAAAAGGGTTAAAATGGTTCAGAACGAAAATCTTGATTGTAACATAGAAATCAATTTAGAAGATGAGAGTAATTTTGATGTAAACTCTCTATCTTTTGAGATGGATAAAAAACTAAGATTTTATCTAGCAGGTTTGATCGAACACGGGGGAAGTGATCTTCATATCAAAAGTGGTTCTTACTACAGGGGAAGAATTCAAGGAGAGATGCTAAAACTTTCCGATGAAGTACTAACATACAAAGATGGACTACAACTTGCCAAAGAAGTTTTAAAGGGTAGATTTAAAGACTTAGTCAGAGATAAAAGTGTCGATTTTAACTACAAACTAAATGAAAAATATCGTTTCAGGGGAAATATGTTCTTTCAAGCTGATGGAGTTTCAGCAGTTTTCAGGGTAATTCCTGTAGATATTCCTACGATGGAGGATCTAAATCTTCCAAAGACAATCAAACAGTTGTGTAATTTAAAAAGAGGTTTGGTTTTGGTTACTGGACCTACCGGTAGTGGTAAATCAACAACTCTTGCTTCAATCATCAACAATATAAACCTTCACCAAAAAAAGCATATCATCACTATCGAAGATCCGATAGAGTTTGTCTATAAAGATGAAAATTCTCTTATCAACCAAAGAGCTATCGGTCAAGATGCAAAAGATTTCTCCACAGCTTTAAGAGCTGCACTTCGTGAAGATCCTGATGTCATACTTGTGGGTGAGATGAGAGATATGGAGACTATTGAGACGGCTATGCACGCGGCAGAAACTGGGCACTTGGTTCTTTCCACCCTACACACAGTAGATGCAAAAGATACCATCAACAGAATTATCGGTATGTTCCCTGGAAATGAGCAGAATAAAATAAGAATGTCTTTATCAGCTGTTTTACAAGGGGTATTATCACAAAGACTTGTAAAAACTACAGATGGGAAAAGAACTGCAGCTATTGAAATCCTTCTAAGAAATGCAAGGATAGCATCACTCATAGAGGATGAGAGAGATTCTGAAATCACTGAAGCTATACAAGAGGGTAAAGATATCTACGGAATGCAAACATTTGACCAAGCTCTACTTGATCTATACAAAGAAAATAGAATTACAAAAGAAGAGGCTCTAATCAATGCCACAAATAGAAGTGATCTAAATATGAAATTAGATGAGTTTAACCAAAAGATAAATGGGGCAGAAGATATTGAAGCTTCGATGATTGATCTAAAGATTGAAGCTTAAATTTAGGTTTGTTTGGGTAAAATCTGCACCTTAATTTTTAAACAGAAGGAAACAGATTATGTTAGAAGGTATAGTTAGAGAGAGTATCGGTAAAAAAGCTACAAAAGCTTTAAGACGAGATGGTTATCTAATCGCCAATATCTATGCTAAAGGTATGGAGAATGTAAATGCGGCTTTTAAATCAAACGAGTTTATCAAAGCTGTAAGAAGAAAAGAGCATCTTATATTTGATGTAAAAGTTGGCGATAAGACTTACCCTGTAATCATTCAAGATTATCAAAGAGATCCTGTTACAAATCAACTCTTACATGTTGATCTTAGAGTTGCACAAGAGGGTGTACTTTCAAAGTATTTGGTACCAGTTAAGACTGTTGGAACTCCAATAGGACTAAAAAACAAAGGTGTTTTAATCTTCTCTAAAAAGAGATTGAAAGTAAAATCAAAAGCTGAGGATCTGCCTGATTCATTTACTCTTGATGTAAGTAATCTTGATGTTGGTGATTCAATTCTTATAAGAGATATTGAAGTTCCTGCAAATGTAACTTTGATGGATGCTGATAGAGTATCTGTTGTAGGTGTGATTAAAGCGAAATAGGTTGTGCATCTTCTAGTAGGTCTTGGAAACCCTGGAGATAAATATAAAAACAATCGACACAACATTGGTTTTATGCTCGTCGACATACTTGTTGATGAGTTAAAACCAACAACTATCAATAAAAGCACTTTTAGAGGTGAACTCTACAAAAGCGGTAATCTACTACTTTTAAAACCCCAAACTTTTATGAATCTCTCTGGTGAGAGTGTTAAAGCTGTCAAAGATTACTACAACATCGAAGATATAACAGTTTTTCATGATGACCTTGATATACCTCTAGGAAAGATCAAAGTAAAATTTGGCGGTGGAAACGGCGGTCATAATGGTCTTAAATCAATAGATGCTCATATAGGAAATGAATATACGAGAGTTCGACTTGGTATTGGAAGACCAAAAGACAAAAGTGATGTTAGCAACTATGTTTTGGGTGACTTTGCAAAGAGTGAGCTTGAGTGTTTAGATAGAGTATTAGAGATAGCGAAAAAGATAGCTTTGGATTGTATAAAACTTGATGAAAAAGAGATCAACCAAAAGTATCAACTTAAAAAGAGCATATGTGATGAAAATTTACCAAAAATTTCTGCTTAAAAAATATTTCAAAAATTTTCTTATTCTCTTTTTGGCACTAGAGCTCTTTTTTACTGGGATCGATTTGATGCAAAACTTCAAATCTCTTCCAGATTCGGCAAATTTGCAAGTGATATATACAATTTATAAATTTTTAGGATTTATCCAATATACCCTACCCCTATCTTTGGTTTTTGCAATGACAAACACAATATTTGCTTTGATAAAATCGAGTGAACTTGTCGCTTTATATGCTCTTGGAATTTCAAAAACAGATTTAATCAAACCTATTTTATATATGAGTATGACGATTACCCTACTTTATATATTACTTGGATTTAGTGATACAATAAAGGCTAATGACAGAGCTGATAATATTAAAAAATTTGGAACTCCATCCATAACCACGCAAAATCTCTTCATCAAATCGGATAATAACTATATATCTATCAAAGAACTTTTCCCATATCAAAAAAAAGCAAATAATTTCAAAATTTTTAAAACTAATAAAAGTGAGCTAAAAGAGATCATAGAAGCAAAAAGTGCTACTTTTAAAGATAATATCTGGCAATTAAACAGTGTAACTCAAACCATAAAGAGTGATGAAAAACTAATTATTAAACATCTACCAAGCTACAAAGCACTAAAAGATTTCAATCCTCAAGTTCTAAACAATCTCTTTAAAGGAACAGGGCAACTAACAATACAAAATTCTATCAAATCGATCTTATTACTATCAAAAGACAAAATTGACTCAAATAAAATAAGAGCTCACCTTTATAGTATGATTATCTTTCCTCTGTTTGCACCTATTGTAATATTTGGACTCTTTTTCCCAATGCCTTTACAAAGAAGAGGAAGTAATATATCACTTTTAAGTTCTATATACGTTTTTGCAGTACTTTTGATATGGGGAATTATCTTTACTATGTCAAAGATCGCCCAAAATGGAGCTATATCTCCTGAGATGGGCATTGTTTTACCTTTGGTACTACTACTTGTAGTTTCAATTGTTATATTTCAAAAACACAAAACTATTAAAGAGCATTAGAGT
>QNZU01000086.1 GCA_003978405.1 Sulfurospirillum sp. | reverse complement strand
CTCTAATACCCAAATGTTAAAATCTCTTGTAGAGCATCATATAGCTCTTATTAGACGATTTGGTGATGATGAATTTGAAGAATTTTCTCTACTATTTTTAAAATTAGACAGTGGTATTAATATCGATGTCAAAAAAAGTATTCAAATCATCTTTAGGGAGAGTGATCTACTCTTTGAATATGATGAACATTTTATACTCTTGTTACCAAAAACAGGATGGAATGGTGCTGTTACACTTTTAAATGGATTACAAAAATTTTTAAATCAAGAATTTAAGGATGCAATTATTACTTTTCCTGATGATGGGGATAATGTAGAAAAACTTTTAACTAACTTTGCGAATATGGTAAATAAAACTTACCATATAGATATAAGATTCTAACTTAATATCCTAAAATACTACACTCTTGCTTATGTAAATTTCTTTTACTTTAAAGAAGAACATGCTACAATATGCCCAATTGGTATTAACCAAAAATTCAATAATAAAGGATCAGAATGAGAAGGTTTTTATTGGCACTTTTAGGGCTAATTTTACTACTTGGTTTGAGCTTTTTATGCTTTAGAGATAAAGCTGACTCAATTAAGGAAAATTTACTCTCAAAGACAAATGCCGCACTTAACTCACACAATATCACATGGGCTAAACCTGAGTTAATAGGAGATGATTTATCTCTAACAGACAAGATAAGATTAACAGGAGAAGCACCTTCAAGTGAAGCAAAAGAGGAAGCTGGAAGAGTTGTATCCTCAATAGACGGTGTATGGGGTGTTCAAAACGACTTGATAGTTGCAAATCCTAATATGGTGGCAAATATTCAAGAAAAAAAGGGAGATGAACTTGAAACAAAAGAGCATGTTAAAGTTGCCGACGAAGCAGACAGTTCTGATGAAGAGAAAAAAGAGAAATCTACAAATGGACTAGAACATTACTCTATGTACATGGTAAAAAATGCTGATGGTAAACTCTTCTTAGAAGGGTATGTACCAAGTCAAGAAGTTCATGAGAAACTCCTAAAAGATGCACAGAAGCTTTTTGGGAAAGACAAAATAGTTGATTCATTAAAGATAGCCAAAGATGCCCCAAAAGATTGGGAATATATGAGTCAATTTGGTTTGAAGAAGTTATCGAAAGTGGATTTTGGAGATATGAATATCACCGATTATGGTTACTTGTTTAAGGGTCACTTATCTACTCATCAAAAAAAGATGGACTTTTTAAACGCTATAAAGAAAGTGATGGCTGATCCTCAAAATCATTATGGTAGATATAGAGGAGATTATATCGTTACTGCACCTGTAGAGAGTGAAAAACAAAATGTAAAGGTGGCAGAACAAAAGATTGATACTACAAGTGACAAAGAAGTAATTACTCAACCTAAAATCGAGAATGTAACTCAACCTAAAATTGAGGATCTTAAAGCAAACATAGGTAATTCTGGAGATGAGAAAAAATCCGAAATACTTGCAAATAAACCTGAGATCAAAGAAGTTCCATATGTCGATGAAGAACTAGAAAAGAAATCTAAGGTAATTGCAAATAAACCTGCTATTAAGGAAGCTCCATCTGCTGAGGAAGAGCTAGAAACAAAAACACAAGAATGCCAAAATCTAATCAACTCAACTATCAACTCAAGAAAGATTCACTTTGCGTATAATAGTTCAAAAATCAAATATGATAGCTACCCTATACTAAATGATGTAATCTCTACTCTTGCTAAGTGTGATTTAGCTGGTCATACACTAGAAATTGCAGGTCATACAGATTCAAGTGGAAGTGAAAAATATAATAAGTGGCTTAGTCAACAAAGAGCTAACAAGGTAAAAGAGTATCTCTTAAGACATGGAGTTAGCGAATATAAAATAGAGTCATATGGATATGGTGAGAGTATGCCTATTGCTAGTAACAAGACAAAAAGCGGTAGAGCACTAAACAGAAGAATAGAATTTAATATAAAATAAAACAGAAGGAGAAGAAATGAGTTATTTATTAGCACAGATATTGGTTTGTTTACTAATTGCAGGATTAATTGGAGCTGTAATTGGATGGTTACTTAGAGGTGGTTGTAAAAGTTACCTAAGAGATTGTGAAGAAGAATGGAAATTAAAATTAAGTTCTTTGGAGAGTGAGTATAACAATAGACTAAAAGAGTTAGAAGGAAGAACTGATAATACTTACTATAATAGTGGTGACAAAGAGTATATCGCTAGAGTGGATAATGATCTTGAAAATGCTACATTAAAAACATATGAGAGTGGTGTAAATAGAGAAAATAAGGAGGATGACAGTCTTAGCTTAACTGCTGACACAAATGACACAAGTAATCTATCCAAACTAGATAATAAAGAGTTAGAATATACTAAAGAGCTACTATATAAAAAAGGTATAAAGCTAGATGATAAAAAGATAGCACTATATAGTAAGCACGGTATTGATCTTAGAAATGAAGATCACTTAGAGGATGATTATGATATCGAGTCGATAGATGGTATAGATGCACATGAAGCAAAGCTTTTAAAAAGTCATGGTATTAGAAGTACATATGATTTAATCAAAAACTTACATCCTCATAGTGAAATAGCAAAAAAGATAAATTTAAAGCCAGAGTCAATTCACAAATGGAGAAGCATAAGTGATATCATGCAAGTACCTGGCATCAATGGTAAAGTGGCAAGACTCTTACACAGTGTGGGTGTAAATTCTGTTTCTGATTTGGCTAATGAAGATTCACATAGACTACACAATAGAATGAATGAGCATAATAGTCGTTCTCATATACTTCATGATACACCTTCACATCATAAAGTTTCTAGGTGGATAGCAATCTGTAAAGATTTAAAAATACATCGTTTAAACTCATCTCATATAGGAGATAACGAAGATTATATTACAAGAATAGGTGATAGTCATAATAAAAATGCCACATTAAAATATAAGAGTGGCACAAATAGAGAAAATAAGGAGGATGACAGTCTTGGCTTAACTGCTGATACAAATGACATAAGTAATCTATCCAAACTGGGTCATAAAGAGTTAGAATATGCTAAAGAGCTACTATATAAAAAAGGTATAAAGCTAGATGATAAAAAGATAGCACTATATAGTAAGCACGGTATTAATCTTAGAGATGAAGACCACTTAGAAGATGATTATGATATTAAAGCAGTTGAAGGAATCGGGCCAAAGTATGCAAACAAGTTCAACTTACATGGTATTCATACCACTAATGAACTTGTTGATTCATTAAAAGGTAATGAACATGAGATAGTAAAATTTTCACAAAAAATAAAAGTGGATGTTGAAACTATTAAATCTTGGATTAGTATGGCAGAGTTGATGAAACTTCCTGGAGTCAATGGACTGACTGCAGAATTGATGCAAACTGTTGGTGTATCATCACTATCAGAATTGGCTGTTACAAATGCTCATTCATTACATAGTGAGATGGAAGCATTTAATGAAAAATCTCCAATATTGCCAAAAGTTCCTTCGCATCATAAAGTTTCTAGGTGGATAGCAATCTCTAAGGATTTAAAGTCACATGGTTTACACTCATCTCATACAGGAGATATAAAAAAAAAGTATATTCCAAGGGTAAATGATAATAATAAAAATAGCACATTAAAATATAAGAGTGGTACAAATAGAGAAAACAAGGAGGATGACAGTCTTGGCTTAAATGCTAAGACTAATGATACATGTTATCTATCCAAACTAGATTATAAAGAGCTATTATTTAAAAAAGGTGTGAAACTTGACGATAAAAAGATAGAGCTATATACTAAACACGATATTGATCTTAGAAGTGAAGATCACTTAGAGGATAATTATGATATCGAGTCAATAGATGGTATAGATGCCCATGAAGTAAATCTTTTAAAAAGTCATGGTATTGTCAGTACTTCTGATTTAATCAAGAACCTACATCCTCATAGTGAGATAGCAAAAAAAACAGATCTAAAACCAGGATCCATTTACAGATGGAGAAGCATGAGTAATATGATGCAAGTTCCAGGGATCAATGGTAAAGTAGCAAGACTCCTATACGGTGTTGGTGTGATATCTATTTCAGATTTGGCTGATGAAGATTCACATGAGCTACACAATAGAATGAGTGAGCATAACAGTCGTTCTCATATACTTCATGATACACCTTCACATCATAAAGTTTCTAAGTGGATAGCACTATCAAAAGATTTAAAGTTACATGGTTTAAGTAATTTAGACCATGATCTCTTAGATAGTGACTCTAAAGTAGGATCTGAGATTGGTGCAGAAGGTTCTAATGATAAAGATAAGGACAGTTCTAAAGATCTAGATCCTATGAGTCATACAGATAATGAGTCTCCTAATAAACAAGAACTTTTAGATAAAGATAGCTCTAAAGATGATAAAAAATATGATCTCTTGGGTAGTGACTCCAAAGTTACTTCCAGCATTAAAGCAGACACTGGTAGTGATAAAAGTTCTATTGATAATTATTCTATGAGTCATAAAGATGATGAGTCTGCTAAAAAACAAGAGCTTTTAGATAAAGATGGCTCTAAAGATGATAAAAAATATGATCTCTTAGACAAAGGTAGCTCTAAAGTAAGTTCTGACATTAGTACAGAAGATGCTAGTGATAAAGACAGTTCTAAAGATGTAGATTCTATTGCTCATCCAATAGAAAAAGCAAAAAATATTTTAGCCAAAAGAGGTATGAAGCTAGATGATAAAAAGATAGAGCTATATACTAAACACGGTATTGATCTTAAAAAAGAAGATCACTTAGAGGATGATTATGATGTAGAGTCGATAGATGGTATAGATGCTAATGAAGCAAAGCTTTTAAAAAGTCATGGTATTAGAAGTACATC
>QNZU01000068.1 GCA_003978405.1 Sulfurospirillum sp. | reverse complement strand
TATGAGAAGATCTTTACAAGAATACTCTCAAAAGATAATCTCTACAAGGGTTTATCGACTTTTGCCGTGGAGATGATGGAGCTTAAAAATATTTTCAATAGAGCTGATAGCAAGAGCTTGGTTTTAGGTGATGAGATATCGCAAGGAACTGAAACTCTCTCAGCTCTTTCAATCGTCTCAAGTTCGATTTTAAAGCTATTGAGCCTAAGGTCTCACTTTATTTTTGCTACACACCTTCATCAACTCGAATCTATCAAAGAGTTACAAAACCAAAAGAATCTGATTATGCTTCATCTTGGAGTAAAATATGATAGCAAGAGTGATAAACTCATCTACAACAGAGTCCTACAGCTTGGCAAAGGAGACAGCCTCTATGGTCTTGAGTTTGCCAAATCTCTTCATATGGATGAAGAGTTTTTACAAAATGCTTACAAGATAAGAGACTCTTTTGATAAATCCAGCGAATTAAAGCAGTTAAAAAAAAGAAAAACAAGCAGATACAACAAAAATCTTATATTAACCAAATGTGCACTATGTGATGAGCCAGTCGATGAGGTTCACCATATAGCTCCTCAAAAGTTAGCCAATAGCGATGGTAAAATCGCCCACTTTCATAAAAACCACAAACACAACCTCATACCACTGTGTAAGTACCACCATGAAGAGGTTCATAAGGGTAAGTTACAGATAAACGGTTTTGTGATGACTGATGAGGGACTTAAGTTACATTTTCAGGAGGTTTGACATAACCCAAGCTTTAAGCTATGAGTTATGTTAGATTTAGAGTAGTCTATTTTGAAGAACCACTCGCACCGCTTTGGTGATGTAAGCTTTGTTCTAATTGAGCAGCTTTTTCTAAAGCATCTTTTTTACTTCTATATAGTTTGATTGTATCACTATCATCTTCGCTTTCTTCATAAAACTCAATATACTTGTCATTATAAGCTTTAAAGACAATAGTGTCTGTTCCATCTTCATCTGTAATAATTATTTTGTTTCCGTCAATTGAGGTTGTAAAAGTTCCACTATCATCTCCACCTTTTATTCTTTGACTTGAGCCTTGAGTTACATTGCTATTGAATGTTACCTTCTCAATAACTACTATCTCATTTGTGTTATCATCTTCATCTGTATATACTGAATAAAGAGTTTTTTTGGAGAGTAGTTCTACAATCAAGCTTTCTTGACTTTTTCTAAGATGCTTAACTGCCTCATTTGGTGTGACAACTTTACCTTTAAATTCACCAATCTTTGTTTTAAGATCATCAATAATATTTTCAAGTGCAGTTCCTTCAGGAATAGATTGAATTTTTTTTGATCTTAACTCTTGAACAACTTTAGGGGATATTTCTATATCATTAGCAGCATTACCATCAAAATCCAAAGATTGTAAAAATGCAGCAACTTCGGGTTGTTTTTCTATGATTTTAACTCTAGTAAATAGATTTTCTGCATCAACCTCTCTTAGAGGAATATCTGCAAGTGAAAACTCACACCCTTTACCACTATCAAATTCAAATCGTCCGCCTTTTCCTGTTTTACCTTGTTTGGTACCACAAACATAATCAACACCGACTATTCCTGAATCAATATAGTAACCTATATGCTCATTTACTCTAACACCATCTGAACCACCACAGCCATTTAGCAAGAAAACAGTTGCAACAAATGAGGAAACAATATACTTTTTCATTTTTTATCCTTAATTTAATATTTTAAAATTTAATGGATTATATTTAAATTATTATAAAATTAGGCAGAGGTTTTTGAGAGTACTGTTTTTTTATACTCTCAAAATTAGATTAAAGTTTTTCTGGGGGATAAAATCAATATCCCATCTTCTCAAGTAGCATATCTAGGTTAAAAACCATTACTCCACTTTTACCTGTAGCAACAAATAGTGCATCTTTGGTACCATTTAGTGAAAGACCGGTAACACTAGCACCTTTTACTCTATATGTAGAGACTGGATTTGGAACTTTTGGATTGTCCAGTTTTAAGAGCTTTATACCTACACTTCCTGTTGCAATCAATGCTTTTTTATCATCATCAATCAGTACCACTTCATAACAGCTTGAGGATTTTAGTTCTCCAACTTTTTCCGGATTTGAAGGGTTTGAGATATCCCACACTTCCATGCCGTTTTGACCTTTTGCTACATACTTATAAGTTCCGTCTTTTGTTGTGGTATCGTCATCAAGATTTGATTTTGGCTGTTCGCCTACTACTTTTGGATGAGATAGATCTCGGACATCAACAACAACGATTTTTCCATCTGCTTTTTCGACAAGCAGAGTTTTTGCATCTTTTGAAAGAGTGACTTTTTTTGCATCGACATTATCAATCTTATAGAGCAGTTCTGAAGAGACAGAATCACTAAAGCCTATTTTTAAAATCTCTACACCGTTTTTCCCCTCAGCCACAAAGAGTGTGTTATCTGAGACTGCAACACTTTTGGCAGGGCCTTCGGTACTTATGATAGCCTCTGATTTGGGAGCAGTTTTATCATTTTTTTCATCAGTATTATTTGAAATAATCTGCTTGTTTGGAGTCTTTGTTGTCGAACCATTTCCACCTGAACCTCCACCACAACCGATAAACAGTGCAAGAACAGCTGATAAGAAGATAGTTTTTTTCATATATGTTTCCTTTATCTTTGTTGATATAAAGCTATATCGACAAAATGAAGAATATTTTAAATCTTTTGTTTGTGTAGTTGTTACACTTTATTGGTACCAATATGTTAAAATTAGAGATATTTTAAATAAGGAGGAGATGATGAAGGTATCTGATATGGCAATTGTTGCAAACTTGGGTGAGATGAAAGTCTATGAGGCAAAACCAAGAGATCTGGAGGCTGAGGCTGGTTTGAAGCCTGATTTTATTAAGTTAGATCTACTCAATAGTTTTGATTATCTTGCAGCACATCAGAAGTTAGGTGATGTTGTAACTGATAGTTCAGGTAGATTTGCCAGTGATGCAGGAAGTGGAGCCAATGTCGGTGAAGAGCACAACTTAGAAAATCAGATTGAAGAGAATTTAATTCGAAACTTAGCAGAAGATATAGCTAAAACTCTGCAAAGTCATAATCCACCAAGACTCTTTTTAGCTCTCCCTGAAACAATATCCAAAAGAGTAAAGGCTGAGCTTGAAAAATTGTCTTCAAAATATCCATCTATAATGAAAAGTCTATACAGATGCCTAGATGAAGATTTGGTAAAAACCGATAAAATGAAGTTGATCGATTTCTTTAGGGAAAAATCCAAGGAGTGTTAAAACTTATTGTAAATTTAGTAAAATACTCCAAAAAGGATACAATTGAAAAGAGTTAGTGTAGCACACTCCCCTGATGCTGATGATATCTTTATGTATTATGCTATCAAGTTTGGTTGGGTAGGTTTAGGGGATGTAGAGTTTGAAAATGTAGCACTTGATATTGAGAGCTTGAATGAGAAGGCTTTACAAAACGAGTATGATATCACTGCTATTAGTTTTGGTCTGTATCCACATATCAAAGATGAGTATGCACTTCTTAGGACTGCAGTAAGTTTTGGAGATGGATATGGTCCAAAACTTGTGAAAAAAAAGGGTGTGAAGTTAAAGCCAAATTTCAAAGTAGCTCTTAGTGGAAAATATACGACAAATGCACTTTTGTTTCGTTTGGCATATCCAAAAGCTAAAGTTGTCTATAAAAATTTTCTTGATATAGAAAAAGCTGTGATAGACGGGGAAGTTGATGCAGGAGTGTTGATACATGAGAGTATATTAACTTATGATGACTCTCTTGAAGTTGAAAGAGAGATATGGGATATTTGGGAGGAGCTCGGTGGTAAAGGGTTGCCACTTCCTCTTGGGGGTATGGCGATTAGAAGAAGCATACCAATCACAAGAGCCATCTCTTATGAAGAGCTTTTGAGCAAGGCTGTCGAAGTAGCCCATAAAAATAGAAAACTTCTCTCAAAAATGTTGTTAGAGCGAGCTTTGATAAGAGTAGATGAGAGTGATCTTGAGAGATATTTGGATCTGTATGCCAACAGTGAATCAATCTCTTTGAGCCCCATTCAGTTAAAAGCAATTAACAAACTCTTTGAGATTGGATACAATGGTGGCTATTATGATGAGTTGATAAATATTGAGGATTATTTAGTCCCAAAAGAGTATAATGACTTTAGATTTGCATAAGGGATGAGATTATGGAAGCAAAATTGATAGGACTTGGAGTTGAAACTTTTAAGATAGCTTTGTTGTTATCTCTACCTATGCTTCTTGCTGGACTAATTGCCGGACTTACTATCTCAATATTTCAAGCCACTACACAGATCAATGAGATGACACTCTCATTTGTGCCAAAGATTATCTTGGTTGTGATAGTGATTATCTTTACGATGCCTTGGATGATGAACTCTATGATTGAATTTACTACAAATATGATAAACAGGATTCCTACATTTTTGTTTTGAAAAGGCTTATTGATTTTTCAAAATACAGCTCTATCAAAATAGGCTCAACTATAGAAGTAAATGTAATCAACTCTCCTATAGACCTGCCAAAAGATGCGGTGATTATAGGTGGAGCGAACAATCTTTTGGTATCACCAACCCCACCACCTCTTTTTGTGCTTTCAAAAGAGTTCTCTTATATCAAAAAAGATGGTGAATTTCTTATCATAGGTGCTGCCACAAAGAGTGGTCAGATAGATTCGTTTTGTAAAAAAGAGGGTATCGGAGGATTTGAGTATCTCTCAAAGCTACCAGGAACTCTTGGTGGATTGATAGCTATGAATGCTGGAATGAAAGAGGATGAGATATTTAATTCTCTTGTGGAGGTAAAAACTGCTACAAAAACTCTAAAAAAAGATGAGATAGATCA
>QNZU01000010.1 GCA_003978405.1 Sulfurospirillum sp. | reverse complement strand
ACGGGTGATTTTAAACAAAGTCGAACTTCAAAGCCACGGCTGCAACCGCGTCCAGACTTTCCTCTTGCCGCCGTGATACGATCCCAGGCAAACAGGCCCACCGCCACGTTTCCTTCAGCACGCGGCCGGTTGTGGTCAAAGAGGTCAAAAAATCACCAAAACCTCAAATAAAAAAGAGACAAGTAAAAAATACCCAGGCACCTTTTAAGATAAAAATTACAAAAAAACATGGTTCCATCAAAGAGCTTATCAAAAAGCAAAAAGAGTTAAACGACTATCCATCGACTATCGCATTAGCTAAATACTTTTATCAAAAAAGAGATTTTGACAGTGCCATAAAATGGTCAATACAAGCTAGTCAAAAAGATGAATCAAAACCTGATCCTTGGATCATTTATGCAAAAAGCAAAAAAAAGTTAGGCTATAAAGAGGTTGGGATCAAAGCTCTTAAAATCTATCTGCAAACTTATCCTAATGACAAGGTTCAAAAAACTCTTGATTCACTATAAGATGGCACACTTCTTGCTTTAAAATAGTTTACTTATTCCTTTTGTATATCAAATATATCAAGGAAACATTACTTTGCAAGGTAGAACTATATGGGACCAAAATTAAGATTAGGTGATATTTTAGTTGAACAGGGAAAGATAACCCAAGAACAGCTGATGGAGGCTCTTGCCATCCAAAAACAGAGCAATTACTCCAAGAGGCTGGGAGAGATTATATTTGAAGAGGGATTAATCAGTGCAAAAGATTTAGCTCTCATACTATCAGAACAGTTGGGATTTCCATTTTTGGATCTTTATGCTGTTGATATTGATTTTTCGATACTCAAAAACTACCCGATCAATTTACTAAAAAATGCCGAAGCGATCATTTTCAAAGAGGATGAGGATTTTATCCATATCGCCATAGCCGATCCTCTAAACCTAGATGCGATGGAGGCTTTGGAAAATATCATCATCATAAAGCCTATCAAATACTACATCGCTTTAAAACAAGATATCAAGTATGTCTTTGAGAGACTTGAGATAATAGAGACTGCAAAATCATTGATGCAACAGGTCAAACAGGAGATCTCTTCAAGTGATTTTAAGATAGAAAATGAACAGAGTGCGATTATGCAACTAATCACACAGATTTTAAAGAGTTCTATTTTGCATAATGCCAGTGACATCCATATCGAGCCAAATGAGCATGATGTCTCAGTTAGAAACAGAGTCGATGGTGTTTTAAGAGAGATATTTGTCTTGGATATTGAGGTTTATAATGCTCTTGCTTCAAGAATCAAGATACTGGGAAATCTTGATATCTCTGAAAAAAGAAGATCCCAAGATGGTCGTTTCTCTATGCAAATTGGTGGACACAATTATGATTTTAGGCTCTCAACTGCTCCAACTTTGCACGGAGAGTCAATCGTAATGCGTGTATTGGATCAAGATAAGATATTGTTAAAACTTGAACAACTGGGTATGAGTGAAGAAAATCTGAACAAATTTCAATCTCTGCTAAACTCACCTTACGGTATAGTCTTTGTAACCGGTCCCACAGGTTCTGGTAAAACAACAACTCTCTATGCGGCACTAAATGACATCAAAGATATCAGCAACAAGATAATTACTATTGAAGATCCTATTGAGTACCAACTGCCACTTGTTCAGCAGATGCAGACAAATGATAAAATTGGATACGGTTTTGCTGATGTTTTAAGATCTGTTCTAAGACAAGATCCAGATATCATCATGATTGGTGAGACAAGAGATGAAGAGACACTAAGCACCGCCGTTGGAGCTTCACTTACTGGACACCTTGTATTTTCTACCCTTCATACTAACGATGCTCCAAGTGCTATCACAAGAATGGTGCAGATGGGACTGCCTTCATATCTGATAGCTGACTCATTAGTAGGAGTAGTAACACAAAGGTTGGTGAGAAAAATCTGCAACTCATGCAAAAAAGAGCATAAACCACAAATTGTAGATATCGACAAAATAAAAGAGTATCTTCCTCAAAACCCAACCTTTTATAGAGGTAACGGATGCTCAAGATGCAACTTCACAGGATATGCCGGAAGAATTATGATATGTGAAATTTTGAGTGTTGATGAGGAGATATCAAATCAGATTGCTCTTGGTAAAAACAGATATGAGATTAAAGAGAGTGCTATAAAAAACGGTTTTAAACCGATGCTTCATGATGGCATAGCAAAGGCTCTGGAGGGAGTTACGACACTAGAAGAGGTATTGAGGGTCGTTAAAATATGAAATATTTTGAGATAGAGTATGCACTTAGTGGTGAGAGAGGAAGACTTAGAGTCGAATCCGAATCAAAACTTGAAGCTATACAAGAGTTTCAGGCAAAATCTATCGGTGCTCTTATCTCAATAGATGAAATCAATGAACCGTTTTCAAAAAAATTTGAGAAAGTCAAAAGTGCCTTAGAAGCTGCATCACTAAAGAAAAAACTACCACTTGAGCCATATATAGCAACCCTAAGACAACTAGCTGTTATGTTAGATGCGGGAATTCCAATCAATACCTGTTTTGATGAGATAGTTTCCATGACTGAACACAAGCAGACAAAGGCTATCTTTTCCCAAATAGCAACCATGGTCGAATCAGGTTCAAGTATCTCAGATGCATTTAATGCTTTCTCTTTTGAGCTTGGAAATGTATCTCCGGCTATTATCTCACTTGGAGAGCAGACAGGAACTCTATCTGAAGCTGTTGAAAAACTCGCATCAATTCTCAATGAGATTCATGAGAACAGACAAAAACTAAAAAAAGCGATGAGATATCCTATCATTGTAATTACCGTGATGATTATCGCTTTTGTTACAGTGATACAGATGGTGGTACCACAATTTAAACAGATGTTTAGCGAACTAAAAACAGAGCTACCTCTGCCAACCCAACTACTTTTGGCAACCAATGAGTTTTTTAAATCTTACGGTCTTATTATTATTGGTACCATAATAACTATGATAATCTTGCATAAACTCCTATATAACAAAAGTTCTGGTTATAGATATTTTGTTGACAAGCATATACTAAAACTCTATCTTTTTGGAAAGATTACAAAACTCTCGATGGTGGGAAGATTTATATTTGTTTTTGACAGATTGACAAACTCTGGAGTACCTATCATCGAAGCACTCAAAATTGCAAAAAATATCATAGAAAATAAGTATCTAAAAGATAAATTCGGTGCGGCAGAAATCGCCATAGAAGAGGGGCGAAACCTCACTCAAGGTCTTGAGGAGTGTGGAGAGTTTGACAATATCACAATCCAGATGATAAAAGCCGGAGAGAGTTCTGGATCATTAAATCGTATGCTTGAGAAGGTAAATATCTATTACACCAAAAAGTATAACGATATAGTTGATAATATATCAACATATATCGAACCTATTATGATTGCCCTGATTGCCGTATTTTTAACAATCCTAGCTCTTGGTATATTCTTGCCGATGTGGTCGATGGCAGATGCACTTGATAATGCTTAATGGCAAGATATACTAAAGCCGATACCAAGTCCAGGATCATTAAAGTCTAACGGCAGTGTGCCGTTGACATCTATAAGAAGAAAATCTCCGCTTGTGATATCCCAATCTCTGCTGTGATCGCTGCTTGTATGGCAAGAACCGGCTCCTGAAGCATTGGCATCAACTACATAGAGCCAAAAATCGTTTCTGTCTGGTTTACCCTCTTTGTCTTTACCGATCTTGTCTGTCGGGAATGGAACACCGGAGGTTGGATCTGAAGCTTTTCCTGTATAGATGGAGTAGGTTACATTGTTTTCTGACTTTAAAAAAAACTCTTTATGATAAATAAAACCACTCTCTTTCCCCGTTCTAAAAAGTGCTCCCATATCATCGTTGTTTCTTTTTAAATCTTTTGGATATCCGTGATATGATAGAGTATCAATAGGATCTGCTATACCGTCATTGTTCCAGTCAAATTCATCTTCACTGGTGCTCCAAGCTCCATGTATCTCCTCCAAAGCCGAAGATATTGCAGCAGCCGTTGATAACTCTACTGCAGCTTTGGCATGATCTTTGACACCTGAGAATTTTGGTATCGCCACAGCTGAGAGAGCCCCGATGATAACAATCACAAAAACAAGCTCCACCATTGTAAATCCGTTTCGTCTCATAAATATTCCCTTTTAAAATTTTTCTTACCTTTATATCGACAAGGTAAAGGGAAACTGAATGGTTATAAGCGGATATAAGTATCATATTACAGTCAATGATTATTTTTGAAACAATTAAGGATATTAGATGAAAAGTGAGGTTAAAATGAAAAAAAGAGTAGTTTTTTGCTATATCTACCCCTTTTGTGGAGTAGATTATAGCTTGAAAGTTTGAAGTTTGATAAAGTCTATGGAACTAACTTTATTCGACTCCCACCTAAATCTGTAGTATTGTTAGATCCACCTACTACAGTAAGATTTGTCAAAGTTAAAGACTGTTGTCCTGACAAATTTGAATCAAGAAGTTTCATCTCACCAGGATAGAGAGTGATCATTGACACTTTTTCAGAATTACTACTACTATCACTGACATTAATATCATAAGGTGAAGTATTGAATACCCAAACATCATTTCTGTCAGGTTTACCCGGAGTATCTTGCTCTTTTCTTACACCTGTAATATGATTTGACGCTTCACCCTCGATGAAAAGTAGATCATAAGTTGAACTGTTATCAGCAGTAGTACCATTTGAATCAAGATCAATATATCCTACAATTTTAAGTGTATCACCTTTTTTGACAATATGGCTTAATACATGTTTTTTTGCATTAATACCTTGATAAAATGCTACTCCACCATTACCATAATTTGATTCAGTATCACTCTCATTATGCCAATGAACTGCCATATCATCATGATCTTCTTGGTGAAATGCTATTGCACCCTCAATTGCACCATCAAGTGAGCTTAAAGCACTATATTCATTGTTTACCTTTGCTCTGTCTTTGATATCACCAAACTTTGGCAGTGCAGCAACACTCAAAATCCCTATAATGATAATGACAAAGATCAACTCTACCATCGTAAAACCGTTTCTTCTCATAGATAATTCCTTTGTAAATTTTTGTTC
>QNZU01000061.1 GCA_003978405.1 Sulfurospirillum sp. | reverse complement strand
AGTAAAGTTTTTGGAATAGAGCAAAAATATAAGAGACTTGAAGAGGGAATGCTTATTGTTGTAAATTATTCAAATACCAAAGTTGCACTTTTTGTGGATGATTTTTTAAATCAAGAGCAGATAGTTGTCAAATCTTTGGAGAAAAATTATAAAAAGATCAAAGGTATAGGAGCGACTACAATCAGGGGTGACGGAAGTATCGGTCTGATTTTGGATGTCGCAGGTATTGTGGATATGAATAAAGATCCAAAGGCATAAAGAATGGAATATGTGATTTTTGAATTAAATAACGAAAACTATGCTGTTGCACTGGATAAAATAAAAGAGATTCTGGTCTATTCGCAAGTGATTATAACTGAACTCTTTTCAGAAGAGATATGGGTTAAAGGGCTTATAAATTTAAGAGGTGAAGTAATACCTATCTTTGATCTTCGTCTTTTATTTGGTATAGAAGATGCAAAATTTAGTGAAAATACAGTTATTATCGTGGTAAAAACATCTGAGGATAAACTAATCGGCTTAATTGTCGATGATATAAAATCGATTTTGGAATTAGACCAAAAGAACTTCTCACCAGCTCCTGAGATTGGTGTGAGTATAGAGCCAAGATATATAGAGGGGTTGATAAAACTAAGCAATAATCAAATGACAACGGTACTAAATATTGATGCGGTACTAAAATTAGAAGAGATGATAGAGGAGTAAAAATGAAGATATTGATTGTAGATGACAGTAGTACTATGAGAAGAGTGCTTAAAATGGGTATTATGAAGGTGATTAAGAAAGAAGATTTAGAACTTTATGAAGCAGCTGACGGTCAAGAGGGCTTAGATATCTTAAAGCAGCATACCGATATAGACTATGTCTTTTTGGATGTAAATATGCCTGTGATGAAAGGTGATGAGATGCTAAAAATTCTCAGACAGACACCACAGTTAAAACATATCAAAGTGATTATGCAAACAACTGAAGGTGTCAGAGAGAAGGTTGCTAAGTTGACCAGACTTGGGATTTCAGGTTATCTTTTAAAGCCTTTTACTCAAGATATCATTGAACAGCTGATGAACAAGCTACTTGAAAAAGAGGCTGCAAAAGCTTAGTCATAGATGTTGACAAACGGACAAAGTAAAGAGGAAAAAGCGACTATTTATATTTAGATACTCTGAGGTAGCAGAACTCCCTTACTCATCTGATAAACTTTGTCAGCTATCATAGAGACATCCTCTTTGTTGTGAGTGATAAATATCGTATGAAGATTTTTTGAAACAGTAATCTTTTTGACAAGTTCTAACATCAGGTGGCGGTTTTTTGTATCCAAAGCGGAAAATGGCTCATCAAGAAGCAAAATCTTGCTCTCTCTTATCAAAGTTCTTGCAAGTGCTACTCTTTGCTGTTCACCGCCTGAAAGTTGATCTGGAGTTTTATTCTCATAACCGTTTAAGCCAACCTCTTTTAATATCTTTGTCAAATCAAAATCTTTTTTTACTCCGATAGTGAGATTTTCTTTGATACTTAAATGTTCAAAGAGATTGTCATTTTGAAAGAGGATTGAAATATCTCTGTTTTTAAGAGGAGTTTTGGAAATTTCCTGATTGTTTAGCATAATGGTACCACTAAGGGGAGTTAAAAATCCGCACAAAAGGTCTAAAAGGGTGGACTTTCCACTTCCACTCTCACCCATAACAGCGACTATCTCTCCCTCTTTTAGCTCTAAAGAGTATTGGTATGTGATCTGATTGTAAATGTATTTAAGATTTGAAACGGTTAGCAAAATATTCTCCTGTGATAAATATAAAAAGAGTCAAAACCAGCATAATAAGTCCTACACCAGAAGCATCACTGTTTTGGTATGAACCCATAAGAGAGTACAGGTACCAAGGGAGTGTGGTAAAATCCTCATTTCCAAAGAGTGCAATGATACCAAGATCACCCAGACTAAAGCAGAACGAGAGGGTGAAGATATAGATCAGTGCATTTTTTAGATGAGGCAGATTGATAAACTTCCACTCATCATAAAAAGAGATATCCAAAGACAAAAGGAGTCTGTCATATCTTGAGCCGATTTTGTAGAGGATCGGATAGATGATAGATATGGCAAAGGGTAGTGTAAGCAAAATATTTGCAAAGATCAAAGCAAACCAAGATATTAGCTCTTGATCAAAATCCAACCATAAAGAGATCAGAAAAAATCCAAGCCCCAGTACCAGTGAAGAGACAGCAAGATATATATTTCCTATCAAAGTGATAATAAGCTTTGGTACCAATGAGAAAGAGATATTTTTTAGTCTGTAATTTAGAGAAAAATTTCTCAACAGATCTGATATCATCAAGCTTATTGGCAGACTAAGAAGAGCCGAGAGTGTAGCGATAAAAAGTGAAGTGCTTAGAGATTTTATAAAAAGTGGTTTGCCTATTAAGGAGCTTAAGTCTGCATCTAATCCATCAAGCAAAATATGAATCAAAGGGGTGATAAAAAAGAGTGTAAAGAAGATAACTAAAAGAGTTTGCAAAAGGCTGATATCTCTACTTTTTAAAAAGTGAAGATCGATATGTTTTGTATTAGTCGAGTTTAGATGCAGATGATTTTTACTGCTTAGCAAAATAATTACAAATGCCACACTCATCTGCAAAAGTGTATATTTAATGGCACTTTGAAGGTCAAAATCGATTCTGATAGCCTCATATATGGCAACTTCAAGTGTACTGTTTTGAGGTCCTCCGCCCAGAAGAAGCACTATGGCAAAGGAGCTAAAGCAGAGTAAAAATATCGTTCTTGCCACCCCTTTGATTGTAGGAAGCATGGCGGTAAATTCGACATATCTAAACAGCTCCAATCTGCTTAACCCAAGGCTGTGAGAAAGTTTGTAACGATTTAAAGAGATGGAACCTAGTGAATCAAGCAGGGCTTTTGTGGCATAGGAGCTGTTTAGATAGACATGGGCTAAAACGATCCCTTTTAGAGAGTATATTGAGCCAAATGATATGCCAAACACCCCTAAAAGTGATGAAAGCCAACCGTGCTGACCATATACACCGATGATTCCAAATGCAACGATGATAGAGGGCAGTACCAAAGATGAAGAGAGAAGTGAAATGATAACACTTCTGCCCCAAAACTCTCTTTTGTAGTGAAGTGACCAGGCAAACAAAATCCCAAGCAAAAGTGAAAGTATCGTTGAAAGGAGTGCTTGAGTGATACTAAAGCTTAGCAGATGAAGAGTTCTTGAATCGAGCGAAAATACTTCAGTGATTTGAGCTTTTTGGACTATTGCTACCGCCATTAGTACCAGTAACAACCCGATCATACCGACAGTGGCAAATTCAAAAATCAGTGAAAATTTAAATACTCTTTTAACACTCATCTGCCTGACATCGCCTCTATCCACTCTTTGATAAACTTTTCATGGTGTTTTTTTGTGATTGAGGGATCTAAGTAGAGTGGTTTTTTGACAATAATTAGTTTATCAAACTCTTTGGGAAGTCTTGTCTTGATCACAGGGTATGTCCAGTTTGTTGTAGGTATGATATTTGCAAACTCCTTTGAGTGAAGGAATGAGAGAAATTTTTTTGCAAGTTTTTTGTTTTTGGAACTTTTTAATATACCTGCCACCTCTATTTGTATGAAGTGCCCCTCTTTAAAGTGTGCTGCTTTGATATTGTAGTTTTTCTCATTTATCATATGGTATGCCGGTGATGTTGTGTAAGATAGAACCATATCTGCCTCACCTTTTAGAAACAGATTGTAAGATTCAGACCAGCCTTTTGTAACAGTCAAAACATATGGAGCCAATCTTTGCCAATACTTTTTTGCCCCCTCTTTATAGATGCTTTTTATCCACAACAGCAGACCAAAACCGGAAGTTGAAGATCTTGGATCTTGAATGGCTATTTTGAAACTCTTTGGCATAGATGCCAACTCTTCAAAAGAGTGAGGAGGGTTTTTCAGCTTGGAGCTATCATACACAAAAGCAAAATAACTGTAATCAAACGGAGTAAAATAGGGACTCTCAAAAGGGTATGGCAGATCCAGTTTATCTTTTAGATTGTGTGGTGTAAAGAGTCCTGTTTTTAGTGCAAGAGGTATAGTCTGGGTGTCAATTCCAAGGAGTATGTCAGCTTTTGTTCTATCTCCCTCTAGTTCAATTTTTCTTAAAGCTCCAATAGAGCTAGAGAGTGAAACAAACTCTATTTTGCAGTGGTTTTTCTTCTCAAATATATCTTTTATTTTGGGTCCAGGACCCCATTTGCTACTAAAAGCATCATAAGTATAGACTCTAAGAGTCGGGATCTTCTCTTTGGGAGAGTTACACCCAAAGAGAAAAAATAAAATAGTTATAAATATTGCTCTTATCATGCAATAAATCTTATCTTAATAGTCATAAGATAGTGTTAAGCCATAGGTTCTTGGATCACCTTTTTGTGTATATGTTTCTGTGGCATACCCTTTGGCAGGGTTGTTTCCAAAACTTCCAAAACCTCTAACTTCATAATCTTTGTTGTTCAAGTTTCTACCCCAAAGACTCAAAGACCAACTTCCGTCATACACGGTTGCCGAAGCATTCAGGAGTGAGTAAGAGGGTGCTTTTGCATTGTGACGATTTGAGAAGTAGTAGCTCCCTTTGCCCTCGATATCAGATGAGAGTTTGATATGTTCACCTACAAAGTAATCAACTCCTATGTCGTATTGATATTTTGGTGATTGTGCAGGAGCTCTTCCTTCTACATCGATTGAGTTAGGATTTGGATCTTTGTATTCGTCAAATTCAGCCTTCAAAAGACCAATAGATGAGAAAAATCTCAAAGAATCATTTGCTTGAAAAGTGATCTCAGACTCTAATCCATAGTAGTGAGTCTTGGCTGCATTGGCTATAAAGTCTATAAACTCACTACTTCCGTCATCTCTTAAGTTTACCATTGAGCTTTTTACCTGTTGATCTTTTCTCTTTCCGTAAAAAAGATTTAGCCTACTTTTTAATCTATCCCCTAGATGACTTGAGTTTACTCCTAGATCAAGGTTATAAAGAGATTCAGTATCAAAGCTTCTTGCATTTTTTGGAAGTGAATTATTTGGATTTACTCCACCTGGTTTATAACCCTTTGATAGTGCGATATAAAATAGCTTATCTTTTGAAGCTTGATATTTTAGTCCTATCTTTCCACCACTTAGAGT
>QNZU01000027.1 GCA_003978405.1 Sulfurospirillum sp. | reverse complement strand
ATCGAACTGTTGTTTGAACTGTCACTCACTGTGTAAGTAACATTATAATCTCCCACTTTTGAGATATTTACCTCTGAAGAGTCTATGATGATTTTTTCTGATATATTTCCATCCTTATCATCAACAGCTTTTGCACCATACTCCTCATACTTTTGGTGGATACGGACAATTTGCGGATTGGAACCAATCAAAGTCAAATCAGGCTTGGTAATATCTTTAACTCTCACACTTCTAGTAAGAGTTGAGATATTGTTTGCACTGTCTTTGGCTGTGTATGTGATAGTATAAACACCCGCTTTTGTGATATCAACAGATCCACTAATTTGCACACTCACATTGCCATCAGTTTCATCTATTGCATAAGCACCTAGTTCAGTATAGTTTTGATTTTGATCAATTGTAATGTTTTTGTCACCATTTAAATAAATTACAGGAGCTTTTTTATCTACTATTTTGACACATCGAATATGGTTGTTCTCTTTTTTGTCACTAAACAAAACTGCCCCGTTTGTAAAATCAACACTCATAACACTGTTTTTGTCTGTCGGCAGAGGAGTTGAACTCCAATACGAGAGAAAATCGCCTTTTTTAACATAATTTGGTGATGCATCCAAAAACTCTTCCAACTCAAAAAGAGTAGGCAGTCTCATATCATAAGATTTACAATAATTTTGTGCCTGTTCAAATGTAAGCTTATTGGTACCATTCTCAGCCAAATCCTGCCAAATCTTCTCTTGAGCCGTATTTTCATTGGTATCAATAATTTTATTATCTTTTTTTTCATAAGTATGGGTATCTAATTTACCGTTTTTTAGACATCTTACTCCAAGTTTGCTGCTTTTGTTACGATATGTTTGGGTAGTGGTCCATGTGCTGATTTTCCATGCTCTGTCATTATCATAAGAGTCGCTCGTCCAAAACTCTTTGATATTTGATGGAAATACCTCATCGATTGAACGGTTTGTATCAAGTATGGCAAAAAACTCCCTTGAAGTAGGAAGTCTCATCCCGTTTCCCTGACAGTAATCTATAGCTTCCTGCCAACTCTTTTTTTCAACAGGCTCATTTTGCCACTCAAAATTTGTTCCTAAAAGATGTATCTTTTTTATATTTTCATCGATTTTGGATTTTGATTGTTTGTCAAATCCCTCATTTAATGAACTCTTTTTTGAATCACTACTGTTACACCCACTGATTGCAAAAACTATCAAAGGCAATATCAACAACTTTTTCATCTATTTTCTCCCCGCTTTAAATGAACCATAAGCATTTTGATTGCTACTTTTATCATTGATGGTAAATGTTCCGTTTGCGTGTTGCAAATGTTCACCTCTTAACATTCCATCACCGCTTCCGTTTAGATTTTTGTTATTGCTGATTCCAAACTCCAATGCTCCGTTTTTGTCGATTTTGCCATCTTTGATATCTGCTTCCCATCTCTTTTGATTTGCCAAAAATCCGATATCTCCATCAACTTTCCCTCTTGACAAATCTACATTTAGATTGATTTTCCCATCTTTGATTCTGTTTGCGGGAGAATCAACAAAACCGGAAACTTCTCCACTGTAAGTAGCTTTTTTTACACCTGCTAATTCTCTTAGTTTTAAAAGATACGGCAAATCCTCATCTATTTTTGGTTTTGTTGGCTCTTTTTTGTCTGCAGATTTCTCTTTGGAAGGTTTTTGTTTTCTTGGCTCTTCTTCTTTCTCTTTTTGCAACTCTTTTTTGATTGCATCTACTTTGTCCCAATTACCCCAGTTTTTATTTTGCTCTTTGACATCTGCTACCTTTTGTTTGGTTGATGCTTTCTCCATCGTTTTGCTCAATCGTTCAATTTTGTCAACATTTACAAAACTCTTTTTTGGCACAGGGGAAATGCTTTGTTCCTTTTTTTGTATCACTGAATTTTTCACCACAGTAGGTATTGATGGTCTGCTGCCAAATCTTACTATTGTTTGTTGACCTTTATTGACTATCGTCTCTCCCAGAGGTGTTCTTACTACAATTTGTCCGGAACTACATATAATCTTGTCGATATCTTTGGTACTCTCTCCAATGATTGTAGTACCTCTTACACCGATTGTGGCATTTTGTGTTTTTAGTTTAAAATTATTTGGTGAGATGTGTCCGATTTTTCCTGTGATTGACTTAAAAAGCCCTTTTACATTGAATCTTGCTTTAACCTTTTTCTTTCCAAAAAGATACTCTTCTATCTTAAATGTCGATTTCTGTCCTAATGAAATGATGGTATTATCATTAAATACAATCTGCAACTTCGTATCTTTTTTTGTCTTTATGGTATCAAGCTTTTCTATTTTTGAGTGCATAGTAACCGGAATCTGCTCATCTGCTCTTAAAATTACAGCTTTTCCGTTTATAGCTGTTACCTCAGCAATAGATGCAAATAGCGAACTTGAGAGTGCCAATATGATTAATATTAATTTTTTCATGAAAAACTCCGATGTAGTTTTATGCTTTGTGTATAAATCGGCAAAAAGTAAAAAAAAATTAGTCATAAGACAGGATAATGAGAAAAATCAGAATAATTAATCTTTATATCGCTACTGTTATTGCCACTGTATTTATATTTTTATATCTGAGCAACAAATCATACATTCAAAGATTTAATAACAATTTCATCGATACATATTTTAATATAAGGGGTAAGAGTCTTGCAAGTAAAGATATCATTATTATAGATATTGATGAGAAATCTTTGCAGAAACTGGGACACTGGCCATGGAGCAGAGACAAACTGGCAAAAATCGTTGACAATCTTACATCTTTGGGTGTAGGAATTATCGGTTTTGATATGGTTTTTGCAGAAGAGGACAACACTTCACCAAGCAAGATTGCACAAGTTATCAAACAAGATGGTAAAAATCTGCCCGATTATGACAAAATTTTTGCTCAAAGCATCGCATCATCCCCATCGATCCTGGGATATGTTTTGAATATGGAAGAAAATTATACAAACAATATTGTCAATACCAATGCGATATTTATAGAAAAAGGGGCATCAAAAACCCAATATTTGCCTCAGGCAAAAGGGGTTACTTCGAATATCCCTCTTCTTCAGGATGCGGCATATTCAAGCGGGAGTTTTAATATGTTTCCAGACAGTGACGGAGTGGTTCGGTCTGTTCCCCTGCTCTTTCGTTACAAAGGCACAATCTATCCTGCTTTGTCACTTGAAATGCTTCGTGTTGCACTCGGAGTTCAAGCTGTTACAATCCAATACGATGAATTTGGTGTAGAACATATAAAAATCGGAAATATCAAAATTCCAACCGATAAAAACGGACGACTGTTTGTCAATTATGCAGGTTCCAAAAAGAGTTATCACTATATATCGGCTCTTGATATTTATGAAAACAGAGTCAAAAAGAGTGATATCGAAGGCAAAATTGCACTCTTTGGCACATCTGCAGCCGGACTTTTGGATCTAAGAGCTACCCCTTTTGACAAGATGATTCCAGGAGTTGAAATCCATGCAAATGTAATTGACAATATCATGAACCAAAACTTTATCCAAAAACCTTCAAATGCAATCGGTCTAAATATCATCATTATATTTCTCACTACCATGGCAGCCGCACTGATCTTAAGCTCCTTTTCACCTTTTGTATCACTTGCTCTTTCATTGACATTTTTGGCAGCGGTTCATATCGCTTTATATAAATTGATGTTTGATTACTCAATGGTACTAAATATCATATTTCCGACTCTTAGTATAGTTGGTACCATATTGGCTCTGTTTTTTAGCAATCTCTTTTATGAATCAAAACAGAAAGAGACAATTATGGGAAAATTTGCCAAAAAAGTATCACCTGCTGTTGCACAAACTTTATTAAAATCTACAAATGTCGATTTTAAAGCTGACGATAAAGAGGTGACAATATTTTTCTCCGATATTCGTTCATTTACGACCATTTCGGAAGGGTTCTCCTCAGCACACGATTTGATTGATTATCTGAATGATTATATGTCTCCTATGAGTGAGATCATAATCAAAAATGAGGGCACAATCGACAAATATATTGGTGATGCCATCATGGCATACTGGAATGCACCTCTTGAAGTAAAAAATCATGCCGACAAAGCTTTGACTGCGGCATTGATGCAACAAGATGCACTAAAAGAGTTAAATGTGTATCTAAAGAGTAAAAACCTGCCAAAGATTGAGATTGGTATAGGTATCCATACCGGTGAGGTTGTTGTGGGTGAGATGGGTTCAAGAGACAGGAGTGATTATACCATCATAGGAGATACAGTCAATCTTGGCTCAAGAGTTGAGGGACTCTGCAAAACCTATCACAGTAAAATTCTCATTACAGATGAAACACGAAAAAGGCTGAACAATGAATATAAACTAAGAGAGGTAGATAGAGTAACAGTCAAAGGAAAAAACAGACCGGTAACTCTATATTCAGTATTTGGTTACGGAAATTTCGATGATTATGAAGCTGATCGGGAGAGAAGATATCAAAAAGCTTTACAACTATATAAAGATAGCAATTACAAAGATGCCTATGAAGCTTTTAATCTTCTTAACGAACACTATAAAGAGGGGCTTTTTGAGCTTTATAAACAAAGATGCAAAGAGTTGTTGGAAAAAAAAGTAAGGTTGGAAAATGGAATATACAAACATACTACAAAATGATATACGGTTTTTGGGAGTAAACGGAAGCAAAGAGAAAGATTTGGGTACCACATGTTTGCAAGTATCTAAAAATATTCTTATAGATGCGGGGAATATCCTCTCTGCTTTGGGAAATGAAGCATATATGATTGAGCATATTTTTTTAACTCACTCACATCTTGATCATATCGTTGATATTGCCTTTTTTATCGATAATTTTTACCAAAGCATGAAAAAACCCCTAAAGATATACGGCTTAAAAGAGACAATCACCGCTCTTAAAAATCATCTTTTCAATGATCAAATATGGCCTGATTTTACCAAAATTCATCTACCAAACAGTGATCTAAAAACCATAGAGTTTATTGAACTGCAACTAAACAAAGAGTATATTTTTGAAGATGTTACTCTAACTCCTCTTGAAGCTTTTCATTCAGTACCAACCTGTTCATATATCATTAAAAAACCAAGCTTTAGCACCATCTTACCAGATCTATTCGTGAAAAAATTATATTAGACCAAGATATCCAATCCCTCATAGTAGATGTATCTTTCCCCTCTTCGATGGAAAAACTGGCATACAAAAGTCTTCATCTCACACCAAAACTTTTGGAGCAGGAGTTAGAGATCATAGGCAGAGATTTGGAGATTTTTATAACACATATAAAACCGTCTATGCAAAATATCATCGAAAAAGAGCTAAAGTTACTAAATCTACTAAAGGGAAAGAGCAGAGTTCTAAAGGCAGGAGAATTTCTAAAAAACAGAACAAATCACCCAAATTCCAAAACAAACTTTATGGATATCAGCAAGGCTCTATCCAAAGAGAAAGATTTGAGCAAAATTTTGGAGATGATTTTGATTGAAGCTATCAGTTATACAAATTGTGAGGGTGGAACCATATATCTAAAAGAAAACAATGAGCTTCACTTTAAAACCATAATCAACAAAAAACTTGATATACATATAAACAATCTTAAATATCCCACAATCCCTCTTTTTATCAATGGCAAAGAGAACAAAGAGAATGTTTCTGCAACTTCGGTAATTCAAAAAAAGAGTATTAATATCCCTGATGTCTATATATGCAATTATAACGGTCTCTCTTTTGAAGGTGTAAAAAAGTTTGACAAAGCCAACAAATATCGTACCAAATCGATGCTTGTCATCCCTATGATAAACCAAGACGATGAAGTTATAGGGGTTTTGCAACTTATCAACAAAAAGCTAAATGACTCCTATATCCAATTTGATCAAGATGATATCAATATGACTACAACTTACACAAACTGGGCAGCTTCGGCCATTACAAAAGATCGACTTGTTGATGATCTTGAAGCTTTGCTTCTATCTTTTCTTGAATCGATCTCTATCGCAATCAGTGAAAAATCAACTTACGGATATGAGCATATACAAAGAGTCGCCCAACTGATGAAAATAGTATCTGGCAAAATTAATGAGGATAAAACTCTCTTTAAAGATATCAACTACACAAAAGAGCAGCTAAAAGAACTCGAAATTGCAGCATGGATGCATGATATAGGCAAGATTGCCACTCCAGAATATATCATAGACAAAGCAACAAAACTTGAGACAATATCTGATCGCATCGAACATATCAAAACAAGATTTGATTATATAAAAAGTGCTCTCAAGGCACAAATGCTTGAACAAAAAATAGAACTTTTAGAAAAAAATAGTTCAGCCAAAGAGATAGCAGAGCTTGAAAACTCATACCAAAAAGAGATAGAACTGCTAAATAGTGATATCGATTTTTTACAAAGGGCAAATCAACCAAAATTTGGAATTTTAAGCGAAGAGGA
>QNZU01000058.1 GCA_003978405.1 Sulfurospirillum sp. | reverse complement strand
ATATCTTGAAAATCTCTATTTGTAATGGTATATGCTTCATACCTTGAAGCTATCATCCCGACATCATCACCGTTGATAAATGGAGTTTCTAAGTCTTGACGACCTAAGATCAGGCGAGTGTTTTCTACACTAAAGTCCAAATTTGCAATATCTAGTATCGAGTAACTTTTAGCATTTGAGTCAAAAAAGGGTATTCCACTTGAATCATGAAGTCCAAAGAGATGGTTTGTAGTATGAAAGCCGATATTTACTTTTAGATTTTTGGCTACATTCTTTGACACTTCGATGCCACCACCAATGGAAAGATCATCATCTTCTTGGTGTTGATACCCTACTCTAAATTCACCTTTTGCATCAATGTTTTGAGCTAGAATATAGCTAGACAAAACTAACGACAAAGCAAAAACTTTTAACACTTTTTATCCTTTTTACTAAATTAAAATGAGATTATAAAAGATATAAGCTTAATTATTTATTAAATTGAAAATCATTTTCATTATCTTTGAGTTTTTCAATGAGGGAATAATATACTTTTATCTTCTGAGTGTATAATCCCTCTATGCAAACACCTTTAAGCGTAAGCACACTAAACAACCAGATAAAATCCCTCCTTGAGACTCACTACTCACAAATCAGTGTTATTGGTGAGGTTTCAAGAGTCACCTACCACAGTTCAGGACACCTATACTTTAGCCTCAAAGATCAAAGCTCATCCATCTCCTGTGTGATGTTTAAATCACATAACCAAAAATTGAAATTCAGAGTCGAAGAGGGGATGGAGGTTATTTTACACGGCTCTATCTCTTTATATTCTCCAAGAGGAACATACCAGATCAATGCCACTTCACTTGAACCCAGTGGAAGTGGAGCTTTAGCCTTGGCATATGAGCAGTTAAAAAAAGAGTTGGAGCAGAAGGGATATTTTGATAAAGAGATCAAAAAAGCTATCCCAAAATTTCCAAAAAAGATAGCCATCATCACTTCAAAAACTGGAGCGGCAATCGAGGATATGAAAAGGGTAGCCCAAAAGAGATGGCAACTCTCAACTTTGGTGCTGTTTGACACCATCGTTCAAGGAGAAGTAGCGGCTAACTCCATCGCTCAAGCTATAAAGGAGGCTGATACGATTGGGGCTGATGTGATAGTAGTAGGTAGAGGTGGAGGAAGTTTGGAGGATCTTTGGGCATTTAACGAAAGAGTGGTAGCTGAGGCTATTTTTAAAGCAAATACTCCGATAGTCTCAGCAGTAGGTCATGAGATAGATACGATGATAAGTGATTTTTGTGCAGACTTAAGAGCCCCTACTCCCTCAGCTGCAATGGAGATGATCCTACCTGATATAAATGAGATACTAATCTATCTTGATACCCTTAGAGAGCAGTTTGGATCAACCACAAAAAACCTACTCTCTAAAAAACATAGAGATTTAGCTCACCTAAAAGAGCTCTTTGATCAGCACTCCTTTGAGAGGAAGTTAGAACACAGCTTTATTGAAGCCAAATCACTAAAAGAGAGATTTGAAAGTTATATAGAGATTTTTCTATCTCAAAAGAAAAGAACCTTAGATGATCTTTACAGAGCTTACGAGAGCAACAATCCAAAAAACAGAGACAAAATTGGTATAGCTCAAATCACAAAGAGTGGTAAAAAAGTTGATCTTGAGAGTTTAAAAGTTGATGATCTAATCACTCTTTTAAACTCAAAGGTAAAAGTTGAGGCTAAGGTACTATCTAAAAAAGAGATTTAATCTTTAGAGATACTCTCATAAATATCGTGAATTTGCACCCTCATAGGAGCTACATTCATATTTGTATCTGGTTTTGGCAAAGGTGTGCTTGAGACAATTGTGAAATCCTTAGATCCCAAAATCTTGGTACCAATTATATGAAGAGTATATTTTACTCCAGGTTTTAATACCGTCTCTATCTGCTCTTGGGGATCTGTATGATTTGCTTTGCTTTTTATCGCATCTAAATTGGGATGAAATTCATCCAGTGTATATGGATAGACTCTGTTTCCAAACTCATCTTCAAGATATATATCTATATCATCAACCAAGTCACTATACTCTTTGGCTTCATCTATCCATGCCACAGTGGCTTTGAATCTTTTATAAGTTTTTGGTTCAAATGTGTAGCTAAGATGCTCATTTTGGATTAGTGAATCCAATTTAACCAAAGAGTTATCTTTTTGTTGCATACTATCTATCACCTTGACAGCTTTATATGCATCAAGCTGACCAAATCCGCTCTTGTAATCGGGTCCTGGGTTTTCGATATCTTTTGCAGTATTGAAGATAATCGCTTTTATTGTATCTACTCTTGGATTTGCACCATTTATCTGATGATACCTTTGAGCCAAAAGTGTGATTGCTCCTGTAACTGCTGGTGCTGCCATGGAGGTTCCATACATTCTATGATATGCTGTATCATCATCTAAATCACTTAAATTTACCGTTGTCGATAAGACATTGTATCCATCTAGTGAGATATCAGGCTTTAATCTTCCACCCCTTATAGGCCCTCTGCTGCTAAACTCTGCAATTTGCTCACTATCATCATCAACTGCACCGACAGTTATGACATTTTTGGCATTTGCTCCACTTTTTATCAAAAACCATTTGGTAAAATCTCTATCTTTTTTATATTTTTTTCCATCATTACCGGCTGCTACTACGGCAATGATATATGGATTTTGAGAAATCACTTTATCAAATTCGTAAGAGTCTTCATCATACTCACCAAGCCCTTGGGGTCCTTCAAAGCCGTATGAGTGATTTGATATCAGCACCCCATAATCAAGCAGCTCTTTTACCGCATCGGCAAAATATGACTCCTGATAATCAAGAACATAAATTTTTGCATCTTTTACAAAGCCTCTTGAGCTTGGAAGATGGACTCCTTTTGAGATGAGAGTTCCTGCTGTGTGAGTAGCATGTTTGCTATAATTTGAATTTGAAAGATTTCTCACTCTTCCTTTTAATTCTACATGATTTTCAAGCACCCTGCCCCCATCAACCAAACCTATATTCATACCTTGACCGGTTAAATTATATGGATATCTCCACAATTTATCAACTTTTGCCTCTATGGCACTATCAAGATTTAACACACTAAAACGGTTACCGCTTTTATCGACATTTACAATCTCTCTCTTTCCAAAATCGGGCAGAAAATGAAGATTGTTATCTTCAATACTCTCAATACGGTTTTGTAGTACCAATCCTTTGTGTTTTTGATAATATCCTACACTTTTAGGACAATCTATCTCCAGCACATCATTAAAACTATGTGTATCATATGGTAATTTTAAAGTTTGATAATGTTTGGCAACTTTGCACTCTCCACTTTTTAGTGTGACACTATCTCCTATATGGATAAAATTTTCAAGCTTAAATGCTTTTTGATCTTCATCCTGATAGATATTTATATTGACTGCCGAATCATTCTCTTTACCCAGATAGTACTCCACATATCCACCGATGTTTGAGAGTGATTGTAGTTTTACTATCTGATAGTTGGAGTCTTGAGAGATTTTATAAGATAGCTTTTCCTCTTTATAAAACTCTTTATTGAGGTATTTGTATATTGGTACCACTTGGTCTCTTGTGGGGAAAAGATACTCTTGAAGTATATAACCATCAAAATCTTTGGCTTTTTCTGGGTTAAAAGAGCTTGTGTTTGCACGAGTATCTTCACTCTTTGATGAAGAACTTCCACATCCAATCAAAAGTGATACAACAGATATAAAAACAGATATAGCTATACTCTTGTTCATAGAGTTAGTATCGGACAATTTTGGATATACTTTAGCTTAATCCCTATTTAACTTTTTACCATTGATAAAAAGAGTATTTACCCTATTGGTACCAAGAATGAGTGACAAAGCCAAATCATCCTCATCTTCCAAGCCCTCTGGAATATCTACTAAGATAAAATCACTATCATAGCCTATCTTAATTGCTCCCTTTTTTAAGCCAAGTGCAATTGCCGGATTTAGTGTCACACTTTTTAAGAGTCTTTTAGAAAACTCTTGCATGGGAGCTTGAGAGTGCAACATCAGTGCGGCTCTCATCTCATCCCACAAAGAGAGTGAATTGTTTGAGCTAAGCCCGTCAGTTGCTAGATGAAACTCCGGCAATTTTTCAATCTCCAACCTTCCACATCCTAAATATCTATTTGATCTTGGACAGTGTGTGATTGAGCCATTTTGTTCTATGATTGCATCTATCTCACTCTCGGTGGCTTTTGTGCAGTGGGTAAAGAGTGTTTTGATATCTTTAAAAAGCTCTATATACTCCAAAGGTTTTATCATAGGAGAGGAGTTTGGCAAGAAACTCTCAAAAAACTCTTTAAACTCACCCTCCCCTTTATCCATCCACTCTCTCTCTGACATCGATTCCATAAAATGGGTTGATACGACCATATCCTCCTCTTTTGCCAATTCAAGAGCCTTTTTTGCCAAAACAGGATGAGTGGAATAAGCAGAGTGAATGGAGATTGCAGGGATAAATGAGCTTGAACTCATCTTTTTTGACTCTTGCACTCTTTGTAAAAAATCTGAATAGATGATATCAACAGCCGAGGGAGTAGAGCCAAGAACTTCATTAAAATAGACTACATTTAAGGGGCTGATTGCACACATATTTAAATCCAAACCAAAACTGCTTATAGCTCCAATTGTTGTGGTACCACTCTCTAATATATATTTTAATGCTTCGTCTATACATTTGGTACCACACTTTGCCAAAAGTTGATCTCTGCTTTTTATAACACTCTTTAGCCATGAGACAAAACTCCCAAGTTTCAACTCTGCACGATTACTTGAAAACTCCAAATGAACATGAGAGTTGATGAGTCCAGGCATTAGGATCTGATCTTTTAAATCAAACAATGTGGCATCTGGATATTTTTTCTGAAGCTTTGTGTGAGTTGCTATATCTATGATCTTTTTGTCAAAGCAGATAGCCATGTTCTTTAAAAGAGTAAAATCTTCATCCATACTCAAAATATATTTTGCTTTTATAATCTTCAACTTTTTCCCTTAAATAGATATTGGTTATAATGAGATTATTACATACATTACATAAGAAGGAAAAAAATGAAAATACAAGTAATTCAAGGACCAAACTTAAATATGTTGGGTATTAGAGAGCAGAATATTTACGGACCGATGAAGTTGGAAGATATTCACAAGCAGATGAAAGCCTTTGCAGATCAAAGTGGTGTTGAAATCGATTTTTTTCAATCAAACCTAGAGGGTGAACTAGTAGATAAGATACAAGAGTCTTTGGGAGTAACTGACGGAATCATCATCAATGCTGCTGCTTACACTCATACATCAATCGCAATAGCTGATGCTATCAAAGCGGTATCACTGCCTACTATCGAGGTTCATATATCAAATATTCATGCAAGAGAAAATTTTAGAAAAAAATCTCTACTTGCTCCTGTTTGTGCAGGACAGATAAGCGGTTT
>QNZU01000078.1 GCA_003978405.1 Sulfurospirillum sp. | reverse complement strand
GTAGGAGCTTTACAATACTACATGAATACCACAAGATTGTGCATGAAGTGCCACAAAAAAGTAAGAAAGTGGTAACTATATTACCACTATCACTTTGCTCTTTGCTTATATATCTTCTTAATATCCCTGATAATCTTAAAGTTATCATCAGCTTTTTTAGAGAGCAGTGACGGTATAAAGTGACTTTTTGCTTTATACATAAATTCAAAATATCTAAACTGTTTTTTTGCCTTTTGCAACAGAGCAAGGCTCTCTTTATTATTGAGGCTACTTTTAGAGAGAGTATCTAGATTTTTATGAAAATTATTGATAGTTTTTTCAACATTTTGCTTAAAATCTGGCATATCAACTCCCCATATACGAAGCAGATAGTCGATGGTTATCTCCATCGGTTTTCTACATAGCTTTCCTGTTAGTGATATGAGTTCAAGATCAGGTGTAGCTAAGGGTTTGGTACCATCTAAGAGCTTGTTTATCATTTTCAAAAAGTTTTTTCTAATTATTAGGCCATTTTTCTTTGAGGGAGTGAGTTCAAGCATCTTTTTATTCTCCTGCCACAAATTCATCGCTTCATCAAATGCTTTTATAGCAGAGTCTGCACCGTTTTTGTTTGACTTTTTTAGCAAATCTTGAAAATACTCCTTGACTTTGTGAGCCCTGATATCATAATCTACAATAGCCTTTTTTAGATTCTCTTTTGGGTTTTGAAAGTTACTCTTTAACCCTACCATGATATAAGCTTTTAATATCTGCTGACTCTGTGTCATCTGCAGACAATTGGTACTAAAGTTCTCAGTCAAGGATGCATTTTTTGGAAAAGGAAAAATCTCGAATGCATTTAGTGATGTTAAAGTAAATACTAAAATAGTTACTATTTTTATAAAGTGCTTCAAATATACTCCTGTAAATTTTACTTATTTATCTGCTCAACTTTCTCTTCTAGCAGAAAGTATTCCTCAATTCTTTCTTCAAGCACTTTTTTTAACTCTTCATACTCACTACTTATCTCTACCAATCCTCTTTGCTCATAACATTTTGGATCATACATACACTCTTCAAGCTCTTTTATTTTTATTTCAAGTTTTTCTATCTCACCTGGTAGAGTATCGTAGGCTCTTTGCTCTTTGTAGCTTAATTTGACCTCTCTTTGAACCACTTTTTGTTTTTGAGTAGATTGTGGAAGATCCCCTTTTTCATACTCTTCAAGACTCTTTATCTGCTTTTGGATATCAAGATACTCGCTGTAACTTTGATAAGACTCCTCAATCAACCCATCTCCCTCAAAGATAAAGAGTTTGTTAGCTATCTTATCTACAAAATATCTATCGTGAGAGACTATTAGCAAAGCTCCCTCAAAACTTTGCAGATACTCTTCAAGGATATTTATCGTAGCGATATCAAGATCATTTGTAGGCTCATCCAAAATCAGACAATCATAATCTTTGGTAAACAAAAGTGCAAGTGCTACTCGGTTTTTCTCTCCACCGCTTAAAATCCCTATCTTTTTATCCAAATCCTCTTTGGGAAAGAGAAAGTTTTTTAGATATCCATAGACATGCATACTCTTTCCCTTTACATCTACCCTATCGCCTCCCATAGGACAAAAGGTCTCTATTAGGTTATCATCATCATTTAGCATATCTCTGTGTTGGTCAAAGTATCCTACTTTAAACTCACCCTTTTTTATCACACCGCTTTTTGCTTTGATCTCTCCTAAGATTGTCTTTAAGAGTGTAGATTTTCCGGCTCCATTTTTTCCTACGATGGCGATTTTATCATTTCTTAGTATTCTGGTACCAAAATCTTTTATCAAGGTTTTTCCACCAAGTTCTACACACAAATTTTCTATCTCAAAGAGCATCTTTTGGCGATTGACACCATCATTTCTATTAAAATGCTTCTTCTCTCTCTCAAGCTCAAGCTTCATCTTTCGTATCACTGATGGGTTCTTCTTCGCCTCCTCCCTTAGCTTCATCACCCTCTCTTTTCGCCCCTCATTTCGTTTTAGCCTTGCTCTTACTCCCCTATGAAGCCACTCCTCTTCAGCCTTTAGTAGTTTTAAGAGTTTCTCATGAGAGCTTTGAAGAGATCTTATAAGCTCCTCTTTTTGTCTGATATAGTCGCTATATCCGCCCTTAAAATTTCTTATCTTACAATCTTCTATCTCTATGCTTCTTGTGGCGATATTATCGATAAAGTATCTATCATGAGAGATAAATAGCAGTGTAAATTTTTCATTTAAAAGCATCTGTTCCAAAAACTCCACCATATAGACATCAAGGTGGTTTGTCGGCTCATCTAGCAAAAGAAGATCAGGCTTTTTTAGAAGAAGTGAAGCAAGAGCCACTCTTCTTTGCTCTCCTCCACTAAGTGACTCAACCAATCTATCTTCATACTCTTTTAGGGAAAACTCTACTAAAACACGCTCTATTCTATCATCTAAACTCCAAGCATTGTGATGATCTAGGAAGTTTGTAAGAGTAGAATGCTCATCAAGAAGTTCTTTGTTTTCAAAATCTTCTGCTAAGCTTTGGCTCACCTCATCAAATCTCTTTCTTGCCTCATATAGCTCTTTTAACTCTCTTTTTATCGCCTCTTTGACACTGATGCCATTTTCAAACTTTGGATTTTGATCTAGCATCTCTACAGTGGTGTTTGAGCCTATAACTCTTCTTCCTTCATCAAAGTCCAAAATCCCCTGTACTATCTTCATCAGTGTCGATTTACCGCCGCCATTTTTGGCGATAATTGCGACTCTTTCACCATCATTGATGGAGAAGTTTATATTGCAAAGAATCTTTTTACTCTCGTAGGCTTTTGAGATGTCTATTAGATCAAGTAGTGCCATTATCTAAACATTTTCGGGTAGATATAGAAATTAAGACCTGCTTGATAAGGTGAGAGATCCTGCCAAGAATCAAGTGTGAGTGCCACAACACCACAAGTTTTGAGATTATCAAGTGAGAATGAACTGATCTTATTTACAAGCATCGTCAAAGCGGGATTGTGCCCTACTATCATAGCACTTTTAATACTCTCATCAAGCTCTTTGATAATCATCATCAAATTAAAATCACTCGACTCATAGATACTCTCTTTAAACTCAATATTTTCAACTCCAAGAGTCTGGGCAACTATTATGGCTGTGCTTTTGGCTCTGTTGGCTGGAGAGGAGAGGATGATTTGTGGTTTAACCAAGCGGTTTTTCAGCTCTTTAGCAATCAATTTGGCATCATTTAAGCCCCTATCATTTAAAGGACGATCAAAATCAGAAAGGCTTGGATCATCCCATGAGCTTTTTGCATGTCTTACTAAAAATAACTCTCTCATGCAGATATTATAGCGACTCCTTGATTAGATGATATATAAAAATCCCCTTTTGGGTAGAGATATAGACTCTCTCATCAATAGGAGTATATTTTACAGAGTTGATATAACTTCCCGTATCCAGACCAAAAACTTTTCTGATATCATCAATCTTTGAAATATCCAAAATCTCAAGACTCTTTTTATCTTTTATCGCAAAGAGAAGATTTCTCTTTAACTCCATCTTTTGGAGAGTAGTATTTGACTCTATGGTACCAATCAATTTTGGTTTTAAGATATCGCCAATATCATAGATCAAAATTCCACTTCTATCAGTCCCGGCAAAAAGAAGCTCTCTACTCTCTTCTACACTCACTCCATTGACCCACTCATTTTCGATACTGATGTGAGAAAGAGATGAGATATTAGTATCATCTTTGATCTCAAGAACCTCTACACCATCATACCCTTTGGCAAGAAAGAGCATACTCTTTATAGAATACAAATATATCCCCTGCACATACCCGCTTGTATCAAAATTGGTATCATTTACAAAACTTCCGTTTTGATCAAAATTGACAATCTCAACCCCCTGTGATCCGTAAGCGATATAACTTCTGTTTTGATCTACCTCAATCTCTCCTGCCCATCCTCCATCAGCAGTGGTACCAATATGGCTTAACTCTTTGATAAAAGGATCATATCTCTCTAACCCCATATATCCATTTGAGATCAAAACAGACCTTTTACTCTCCAAGCTGACAATATCTTCGATATAGTTCAATCCCCGTATCTTTTTCTCTACTTCAAAACTCCCCTCTCCAAGATATTTTAAAAAGAGCAGTCCGTTTGAAAAACCGCAAATCATATTTGAATTTTCATCCAAAGGTGTGCAGGTATTGATATTGCCATAGTCGGTAAATGAAGCCTCCTTCACCAATGAGTATGAGATATTTTTATCTGGTACCATAGTTAAATTGATATCTTTTTTAGAACTGGTACCATTATTTTCAACGATAACAAATTTTAGTTTCTCACTACTACTGTTATGCTCTATTGATAGGTCGGTTTTGGGTTTTGGCTGATTTTGCACTCTTTTGGTAGTATCTTCAATTTTTCTGCCGTCACTTCCCTTGCATCCAAGAAGCAAAATATTTGGTACCACAAAAACTGCTATAATTAAAAAATATATATAAAACATACAAACCCTTGACTAAAGTTTTCTGTATATTAACATAAATATATACTTTAGTCAAATAGTTTAAGTTTAAACTTATTTATAACTCTCTATTACCTCTTTGGTACCAAGCACAATATTTCTATCTACAAGAAGTTTGCTATCTTCAATTTTATCGGGATAATTGACCCTTGATAATATATGTTTTATCACATTTAGGCGGGATTTTTTCTTGTTGTCGCTTTTAATGACTGTCCAGGGAGCCTCAGCTATATCTGAAGCTTTAAACATGGCAATTTTTGCTTTTGTGTATTCATCCCACATCTGCTGGGCTTTCATATCAACAGGGCTGATTTTGTACTGTTTTAGAGGATCATCGATTCTTGCTTGAAGTCTTTTTGCCTGCTCCTCTTTGGATATGGAGAGATAGTATTTAAACAGCATAATACCGTTTTGCACAATCAATCTCTCAAACTTGGGTACATCTTCTAAAAACTGCTCATTTTGCTCTTTTGTACAAAAGCCCATAACAGGCTCTACTCCGGCACGATTGTAGTATGATCTATCAAAAAATACCATCTCACCTCCACTAGGAAGATGGGCAATGTATCGTTGGAAGTACCATTGGGTTTTTTCAACCTCTGTGGGTTTGTTTAGTGCCACAATTCTCACACCTCTTGGATTTAGATGCTCAGTAAGCCTCTTTATGGTACCACCCTTGCCTGCACTGTCTCTGCCTTCAAAGATCAACAAAACTTTCAAATTCTTCTCTTTTACAAAATTTTGAAACTTCAAAAGCTCCACCTGCAATCTTCTAAGGGATTTTTTATACTCCAAAGTATCGATCTTGACACACTTTGCCACCCTGCCCTCTTTACAATCAATCTGATGCTTCATACTCTCTCCTTTCAAACATATTTTATCAAAAATTAAAAAAAATTCTTAAATTGACGATTTAAAGAGTAGAAAAATCACACAAAGGAAAAAAAGATGCTAAAAAACATCTCAATTGCAACAAAATTGACTATCTTAAATATATTGGTATTTGCCGGTCTGCTTTATGTTCAGTTTCATACACAATCATCTATAAATACTATCGATGCACATATCGACAACATAATAGGGACTCTCCCATCAAATGAACAACATATCGAAAAAGAGGTAGATCAATATATATCTAATTTCAAGAA